>NZ_MLYN01000129.1:0-357 GCF_001866675.1 Streptomyces sp. MUSC 14 | reverse complement strand
TCGGCGGCTTTGCGTTCGCTGATGTCGCGGACGGCGGCGGAGACGAGGAGGCCGTCGGTGGTTTCGAGTGGGCTGAGGCTGATCTCGACCGGGAACTCGGTGCCGTCCTTGCGGAGCCCGTACAGTTCGAGGCCGGCGCCCATGGGGCGTACCTGCCGGTTGGCGGCGTAGTGGTCGCGGTGGTGGGTGTGGTGTTCGCGGAAGCGGCCGGGTACGAGCATTTCCACGGGGTGGCCGAGGAGGTCCTCGCGGCGGTGGCCGAACAGTGCCTCGGTCTGTGCGTTGACGAGTTTGATGGTGCCGGTGTCGTCCACGATGACCATGGCATCGGGTGCCGCTTCCAGCAGCCCCCGGAAC
>NZ_MLYN01000128.1:0-22451 GCF_001866675.1 Streptomyces sp. MUSC 14 | reverse complement strand
ACCGACCGCGTCGACGCCCTCCGCAAGGCCGCGCAGGCGTAGCTCCGTCGCATGCGCGAAGGGCCTGCCGGCACCGTCGACCGGTGTCCGCAGGCCCTTCGCGAGGGGGAAGCGGGTCCCGGTCCCGGCCGGGGGAAGTCGGGACCGGGACCCGCGATCAGGGGCTGCCGAGCCGGTCGGCAGTGCTGTGCAGACGTGCGGCCCACCGTGGGTCGGCCAGCGCGTCCGCGGCCTCGCGGGGAATGCTCAGGCGGACGTCGCGGCCGTGGTCCTCGTCCGGGGTGGGCGTGATCAGCACCGTCCAGGGGATGGGGTTGGCCGGGAACTCGAACCAGAACGGCCGGCCGGCGCCGAACTCCAGCGCGTACACGGGCAGTCGGCTGGCGTTGTTCAGCGCGACCGTCCCCTCGAACGCGTCCAGCGACATCCGGCTGAGGACCCGTCCGGAGCGTCCCGCGCGCCGCTGCGCCGCCAGGAAGGCCGTCTCCTGACGCACCCGTTCGGGCGTGACACGGTCCAGCGCGGCGCGTACCGCGCCGACGGCATGGGCGAGGGGCTCCTCGCGCAGCTCGCGGGCCCGGAGCACGGCCGTGGTGTTCGACACCGCGTTGCCCCCGTAGCCGTCCGGGAGACGCTCCTTGAGGGCGGTCCGCAGGCCGACCACGACGCCCAGGCGCTCCTCGGCCTCGGGTGCGCGGTCGCGCAGCGCGCCGAACACCCGCCACAGGTGTGCCCCGAGCGCGTCGCCGCTGGAGGCGGGGGGCCGGTCGCGGTCCTGTCCGGCGCGTGCGGTCTCGCGCAGGGCGAGGACCTCCGCGGCGGTGAAGCGGACGGTGATGGTGCGCATCCTGTGCGAGCGGGCGTTGACCTTCCAGATGAACCCGAACTTGCGCCGTCCGGTGACGACCTCGTACTGCGGGTCGTCCGGCTCGGGGGGCACATCGTCGGCCAGGCCGTCCATGAGTGAACGGTCGTACGGCGGTCCGGGGAGGTCATGCCCCGCGTGGGTGCGGGACCAGTGGTGCAGGAAGTCGAGGTAGCCTGCGCCGTCGACGACGCTGTGGTTGATACTGACGCCGAGCACGGAGCCGCCGCCGCGCATGTGCGTGACCCTGACGGTGAGCAGCGGGGTGTCGTGGCCGACGACGCGGAAGGCGTTGACGGAGTGGATGTAGCGGCGCAGGTCCCCCCGGGCGGACCGGTCGGGCCCGTAGTCCGGCATGGCGCTGTCGGAGCGGGTGACCGCGAGGACGGCGCCGGCGTCGTTGCACACCACGCTGAGTCCGCCGTCGTCGTCGCGTACGAGGCGCCCGGTGAGCAGCGGATAGTGCACCAGGGTGCGGCGCAGGGAGTCGGTCAGGGCGTCCGCGTCCAGGGTCTGCCGGTAGAAGAAGGCGCGCGGCGTGGCGAAGGTGCCGTTCATCAGGTCGTGGACGCCGAGCCGGACGCGCTCACCGGACGTACCTCCCCCGCGCAGGACGACGGTGCGCTCGGGTTTGCCCGGCGGGCGGCCGTACTTCATCGCTTGCGGCTCCAGGGATGGACGAATGCCCCACGAAAGCTGGGCTACTTCACAGTGCCGGATCCGGGACGATGAAATCCCCAGTCCCGCAGCCTTTTGGTGGTTCCCTAGAATCGTCCGGTGTGCCTGGCCCGCGGGTGGGCACGCGTGCTGCTCTGGAGTTCCCCCGATCGAATGCGATACGGGCGTGGGGACCCGCTTCGACTGCGAGCCGGCCGTACGTATCGTCCCCACCGGTACACAACAGGAGGCCATCAGCCGTGGGGAACGACAAGACCGAGATCCTCGACCTGGTGCGGGAGTACCACCGTTCCACCGCCTCGTCGGGGTTCGTGCCGGGCAGCACGCCGGTGCTGGCGTCCGGAGCGGTGCTCACCGAGGACGACCGGGTGGCACTGGTGGAGGCGGCGCTCGACATGCGGATCGCCGCCGGTGTCAGCTCGCGCAAGCTGGAACGGGCGCTGGCCAAGTACTTCGGTCTGCGCAAGGCGCATCTCACCAACTCCGGTTCGTCGGCCAATCTGCTGGCGTTGAGCAGCCTGACCTCGCCGCAGCTGGGCGAGGACCGGCTGAAGCCGGGCGACGAGGTGATCACGGTTGCCGCCGGGTTCCCCACGACGGTCAACCCGATCCTGCAGAACGGTCTGGTGCCGGTCTTCGTCGACGTCGAACTGGGCACCTACAACGCGTCGTTGGAGCGGGTGGAACGGGCGATCGGCCCGCGCACCCGGGCGATCATGATGGCGCACGCGCTGGGCAACCCCTTCCAGGTGCGTGAGATCGCCCAACTGGCGCAGGACCGCGATCTGTTCCTCATCGAGGACAACTGCGACGCCCTGGGCAGCACCTACGACGGACAGCTGACCGGAACCTTCGGTGACCTGGCGACCGAGAGCTTCTACCCCGCCCACCACATCACCATGGGCGAGGGCGGCTGTGTGCTGACGGACAACCTGATCCTGGCCCGGATCGTGGAGTCGATGCGCGACTGGGGCCGCGACTGCTGGTGCGAGCCGGGTGAGGACAACCGCTGTTTCAAGCGGTTCGAGCAGCAGATGGGGTCGCTGCCGGAGGGCTACGACCACAAATACATCTTCTCGCACGTGGGTTACAACCTGAAGTCGACGGACGTCTCCGCGGCGCTCGGACTCCAGCAGCTCGGCCGCATCGACGAGTTCGGCAAGAAGCGCCGCCACAACTGGGCCCGGCTGCGGGAGGGTTTGGACGGGCTGCCGCACCTGCTGCTCCCCGAGGCCACCCCGGGCAGTGACCCGAGCTGGTTCGGCTTCGCCATCACGGTGCAGCCGGGCGCGCCGTTCGAGCCCGCCGCGCTCATCGACCACCTGGAGTCCAGCAAGGTCGCCACCCGCCGCTTCTTCGCGGGCAACCTGACCCGTCATCCGGCCTACGAGGGGCGGGAGTTCCGGGTCAGCGGTCCCCTGACCAACAGTGACATCACGACCGAGCGGACGTTCTGGATCGGCGTGTACCCGGGACTGACCGACGAGATGATCGACTACAGCATCGACACGGTCATGGAGTACGTGACCCTGCCGCACTGAGTCCCGCGGGACGCCGACGGGGTGGGTCCCGGCACCGGGCGGTGCCGGGACCCACCCCGTCGCACGTGCTGTCGTACGCTCAGCCGGCCGCGGGCGCCGCCGGGTCCTGCGTGGCCCACGTCTCCAGCAGGTCGGCGGCGCGAGGGGCGCCGCCCGCCGTGCGGATGGCGTCGCGCAGGGCGGCGAGGGCAGCCGGTGTGCCGGGGTCGGCGAGCAGATGCGCCACCGTGCCGGCGAGACGCTCGGCGGTCAGCGCGCTCCGGTCCAGGGCGCGGCCGACCCCGCACTCCTCCAACCGCCGTGCGCTGAGCACAAGTTCATGGGCGGTCGGCAGGGCCACCACGGGGGTGCCGTAGGACAGGGACTCCATCAGGCTGCCCATGCCCGCGTGGCACACGAACACGTCGGCGTGCGGCAGCACGGCGGGGTGCGGCAGCCAGGGGTGCGCTTCGACGTGGGCCGGCAGCGGGCCGAGCTGTGCGGGGTCGCTGCCCCGGCCGAGGGTCATGACGACGTGCCAGTCGGCCGGCGGGAAGGCCTCGGCGCACAGGCGGAAGAAGTCGCCGCGGTCCCCCGCCTCGGTGCCCAGGGAGACCAGGGCGACCCGGCGCCCGTCGCCGGGCGGCGACCAGAGGCCGGGCTCGGGCTCGCCGAACGTGGGGCCCACGAAGGCGAACCGGTCGTCGAAGCTGTCCCCCTCGATCTGGAAGGCGCGCGGCAGGAAGACCAGGTTGCGGGTGTCCCACTCGGCGCCGTAGCGGCCCATCTCGTCCAGTCCGATGCCGTGTTCGCCCATGAAGCCGATGATCACCTGGGCGCCCTCGGCCATCAGCGGGTGCCCGGGGTCCCACATCTGGGCACGCAGCGAGAACTTCTCGTTGGCGGCATGGCTCGGGCAGACCTGTACCGGTACGGCCCCCAGGACCCGCGCGAGCACGCGGGCGGCGGCGACCGTCTCGAAGTCGTAGACCACGACGTCGGGCGGGTCGCCGGCCAGGGCGTCCAGGGCGGTGGGGTAGACGGTGCGCACGGTGTCGACGAGGAGGTCGTAGCCGTCGCGGGCGAGCCGGTCCGGGTTCGGGTCGGCGGCCCGGTAGAAGTCGCCGCGCGCGGAGGTGTAGGTGACGGCGCTCGCGCCGCAGTCCGTCACGACCGGTGCGAAGCGTTCGTCGACGACGTAGGTGACGCGGTGGCCGCGGGCGAGGAGATCGCGGGCCACTCCCAGCGTGGGGGCGATGTGGCCGTAGTCGGCGAACAGGAGCAGCGCGTAGTGGCGCGAGGGGGTGGGCGTGCCGGGCGGCATCGGCTCTCCGAAGGGTCTCTGACGGCCCGGTCAGGGCCGCGGCGGTGGATCAGCGGGCGTCCGCCCTCAGCGCCTCGTAGTGCGCCAGGCAGTCCTCGTAGCGGGCCAGGAGCCCGGTGTCCCGGGCCTCGGCGACGGAGATCGCCTTCAGGTCCTTCTCGGACATCAGGGGCGCCTCCGACAGGCTCCAGGGCAGCGCGAGATCGGGGTCGAAGGGGTCGATGTCCACCTGGGTGCCGGGCACGAACTCGGTGGAGCACAGGTACGACACACAGGTGTCGTCGGTGAGGGCGAGGAAGCCGTGCACCAGGCCCTCGGCGACGAACAGCGTCTCGCCCGTCTCGGCGGTCAGCCAGTTCGCCTCGTGCACTCCCCACGTGGGGGAGCCCACCCGCAGGTCCACGACGATGTCGAGGACGGCGCCGCGCACCACGCACACCACCTTGGCCTGCCCCGGTGGCAGCAGGGTGCCGTGCAGCCCGCGCAGGGTGCTGCGGCGCGACACCGAGTAGTTCACCTGCGCCACGGGCACAGGGCGGCCGATCTCCGCGGCCAGCCTGTCGTGCCGGAACGACTCGTAGAAGCTGCCGCGCTCGTCACGGATCTGGTGCGGCGTGATGTGGTACGCGTCCGGCACGGCCATCTCTCGAACCTTCATGGTGGCCACACCGTAGGGCGTCGGGATCGAGGACCGATCGAGAGCCGTCGGTGGACCGTTCCGGCTCGATGAGGGCCGACGGAGGTCGATGAGGTCTGGAGCGATCCTCGATCGGCGGCTGCTTCAGTGGTGCGGTCAGACCCGCGATCGGGCGGGGCAGCGACGGTGAACGGATGCGCGGTGCGCGGATCCGGGAGGAGAGACGGCATGCCGGAGGTCGGTGCGCTGGGACGGCCGCACGGTGCGGACAGGGGGTCCGGCCGCGTGCTGGTTCTCGGGGCGACCGGATTCGTCGGCCGTCATGTGGGAGCCGCCCTGGAACAGGCCGGCTACGAGGTGCTCGCCGTCGCCCGTCACCCCCGCAAGACACCGGCGTCCTGGCGCTTCCACCCCATGGACCTGGCCGACGCCGAACCGCGAGCCCTGGTCGAACTGATCGACGAGGCGGGTCCGGTGGGCGTCGTGAACGCCGCGGGAGAGGTGTGGTCGCCCACGGCCGACCGGATGCACCGCAGCAACCAGCTGCTCGTGGAACGGCTCCTCACCGCGCTGGCCGCCGCCGGGCCGCGGCCGCGACTGGTGCAGTTGGGCTCGGTGCACGAGTACAGCCCGCAGCCCCGGGGGGTGTGGCTCACGGAGTGCTCGCCGGAGGAGCCTGCCACCGACTACGGGCGGACGAAGCTGCACGGCACGCGTACGGTGCTGCGGGCCGCCGAGTCCGGTACGGCGGACGCGGTGGTGCTGCGGCTGTCGAACGTGATCGGCGCCGGCACCCCCCGGGGCAGCCTGCTCGGCCAGGTGGCCGCGCAGCTGCTGGAGGGCGCCGCCGAGGGGCGGACGGCCGAGGTGCGGGTGTCACCGCTGCGCAGCAGCCGTGACTTCGTCGACGCGCAGGACGTGTCGCGGGCCGTCGTCGCGGCCCTGCGTTCGCCGGGTGCCGGCGGACGCGTGGTCAACATCGCGAGCGGCGTCTCGCAGCCGGTGCGGGACATGGTGGACCTGCTGATGTCGATCAGCGGCCGTCCCGCCCGGCTCGTGGAGCGTCCGGTCGCGCAGTCGCGTGGGACGGACACCGACTGGATGGCCGTGGACGTGTCGGCGGCGCGCACGCTTCTGGACTGGCAGCCGCGGCGCACGCCCCGCGACATGGTGCAGGACCTGTGGCAGGCCGCGGCCGGGCAGCAGGACGGCCCCGCCGCCGGCGGGTGAGCGGGCGGCGGGGCCGCCGTGGGCGGTAGGTCAGCCGGGCAGGAGGTCCAGGTCGGCCGTGCTGACACGGTCGGTCAGCACGTGCTGGCGCAGCCGCTGCAGGCCCGGTGAGGGGTCCAGGCCCAGTTCGTCGCGGAGTTGGGCGCTCAGCCGCCCGTAGACCTCCAGCGCCTCGCTGCGCCGGCCGCACCGCTCCAGGGTGATGATGAGAGCGCCCTGGAACCATTCGTGCAGCGGCCGTGCGCAGGCGATCTCCTTCAGCTCGCCGACGAGTTCACGGTGCCGGTCCAGGCGCAGCCCGGCGATGACGCGCAACTCCTCCGCCTGAAGGTGGAGTTCCTTCAGGCGCAGGGCGTGCCCGTGCACGGCCGGTCCGTGAGTGATGTCGGCGAACGGCGGTCCGTCCCACAGCCCGAGGGCCCGGTCGAGCAGCGCCTCGGCGCCGGCCGGGTCGCCGCCGGCGAGTGCCGTGCGGGCCAGGCGGGTGAGGTGGGCGAACTCCTCCGCGTCGCACTCGCCCGGCCCGACCTGCAGCAGGTAGCCGTGGGCGTGGGTGACGAGCGGGCCGGGCTCACCGGGACCGGGGTCCTCGCCGCCGTGCAGCGCCTTGCGCAGCTGGTACGCGTACGTCTGCACGGTGGCGGTGGCACTGCGCGGCGGGTCCTCCGCCCACAACTCGGTCGTCAGCGCGGACAGCGAGACGACCGAGTTGCGGCGGGCGAGCAGCAGGGCCAGCACCTGGCGGACCTTCGGTGCCGTGGGAGTGACGTCACGGCCGTCGGCCGACACCCGCAGCGCGCCGAGGGTGCGCCAGGTCAGCACGGTGCGGTCCCCGTCGCCTGACCGGGCCGGGTGGCCCGGCCCCACACGTCGGGGTTGTCCCGGTACCAGGCGACCGTCTCGGCGAGACCCTCGGTGAAGTCGACGTGCGGCTTGTAGCCGAGCTCGACGTGGGCCTTGCGCCAGTCCACGGAGTAGCGGCGGTCGTGGCCCTTGCGGTCGGTGACGTACTCCACGCTCTCCCAGCCGGCGCCGCAGGCCTCCAGGAGGAGTTCGGTCAGACCGCGGTTGTCCAGTTCGGTGCCGCCGCCGATGTTGTAGACCTCTCCGGCGCGGCCCCGGGTGCGGACCAGTTCGACGGCGCGGATGTGGTCGTCGACATGCAGCCAGTCGCGCACGTTCAGGCCGTCGCCGTAGAGGGGAACCTTCTGGCCGGCGAGCAGGCGGGTGACGAACAGCGGGATGATCTTCTCGGGGTACTGGTGGTACCCGTAGTTGTTCGAGCAGCGGGTCACGCACACGTCCAGGCCGTGGGAGCGGTGGTAGGACAGCGCGATCAGGTCGCTGGACGCCTTGGAGGCGGCGTACGGCGAGTTGGGGTGCAGCGGCTGTTCCTCGGAGCAGGAGCCCGCCGGGATGGAGCCGTAGACCTCGTCCGTGGAGATGTGCACGAACCGCTCGATTCCCTGGTGCAGGGCGGCGTCCAGCAGGGTCTGGGTGCCCAGGACGTTGGAGCGTACGAACTCGGCGGCGCTGGCCAGGGAACGGTCCACGTGGGACTCCGCGGCGAAGTGCACCACCTGGTCGTGCTCGGCCATCAGCCCGTCGACCAGCTCGCGGTCGCAGATGTCGCCGACGACGAGCCGGTAGCGGTCGGAGTGCGCCACCGGGGCCAGGTTGGCCAGGTTGGCGGCGTAGGTGAAGGCGTCGAGTACGGTGACGGTGACGTCGTCGGGGCCGAGGGCCCCGAGCAGCGTCCGGACGTAGTGGGAGCCGATGAAGCCGGCACCGCCGGTCACCAGGATGCGCGTCTGACTCATCGTGGGTGCGGCGCGTCACCGGGCGTACCGAGCGGGCGCCGTCCTCCTTTCTGACGGTGTGTGCGGTCGAGCCGGGGTTCAGCGGGCCGCGACGAGGCGTTCGAGTTCCGCGACGGTGGCGTGCGGGGTGGGCATGGCGGCGGACTCGTCACGCAGCCGGCCTGCGGCGGCAGCGTGGGAGGGGTCCTCCAGGAGCTGCCGGGTGAGGTCGGTGACCCGGTCGGGGTCGGCGTCGCCGTGGTGCAGGAAGAAGCCGGCGCCGGCGTCCTCCAGGGACCGTCCGCGCAGTTCCTGGTCCGCGACGAGGGTGGACATGGCGAGCTGCGGCACGGCGTTGACCAGGGCGGTGGAGAAGCTGCCCCAGCCGCCGTGGTGGACCACGGCGGAACACGTCGGCAGCAGGGTGCTGAGCGCGACTCCGCTGACGGCCAGGACGTTGGCGGGCAGGTTGTCCAGCTGCTCGGCCTGCTCGGGCATGAGGGCGGCGACGATGTCGGCGTCCAGCCGCGACAGGGCGCGCAGCAGTTCGGCGACATCGACGTAGTCGCCGCCGTAGGCCTCGGTGTTGGTGCGGCCCAGGGTGACGCAGACGCGGGGCCGCTTGGGCTCCTCGCGCAGCCACTGCCACCGCACCGCGGGGCCGTTGTAGGGCACGTACCGCATCGAGACCTGGTGCAGGTCGCTCGGCGGGCGGAGGCTGGGCGGCAGTGTGTCGAGGGTGAACTGCCCGTTCAGCAGCTCCTCGTCGCAGCGTACCCCGTAGGCGCTCCCGCGTTCGTCGATCCAGTCGGCGAGGGGGTCGGCGCGCCGGTCCTCCGGTACGTCCTGGGCGAGTTCGACGAACGTGGCACGGGCCTGGCCGTAGACGTCGGCGGACCACAGCAGGCGCGCGTGCGCGGCGCCGCAGGCGCGTGCGGCGATGCCGCCCGCGTACGCGATCGGGTCGCGTACGACGAGGTCGGGCCGCCAGTCCCGGGCGAGTGCGACGAGGTCGTCGAGGATCGGGGCGTTGTAGCGGGCGAACCCGTAGGGGACGCTGATGGAGTACCGCTCGACCAGGCTCGCGTGGTCGACGTCGCCGTAGCCCAGGCGGCTCCAGTTGGCGACGTCGGCGTCCTGCGAGTCGCGGGCGACGGCCATGTCGCGGTGGACGTCGTCGTGGTCGGTACCGATCGGTGCGGCCACCAGTCCGGCGCCGGTGACGGCCTCGTTGAGCGATGGCGCGTTGGCCATCAGCACCTCGTGTCCGGCGGCCGTCAGGGCCCAGGCCAGCGGCACCATCGTGAAGACGTGTGACTTCTCCGGCAGGCCGGCGAACAGGACGCGCATGGATTCCTCTCCTCAGTCGGTTCCGTGGGGACGGTCCGGGCCGGCGGTCAGGCCGCCGGCTCCCGGTCCTCCGTCACGGTGATGGCGCTCAGCGGGCAGGACTCTGCCGCCTCGCGCACGGCGGGGGCCTGTGCCGCGCCGGGTCGGTCGGCCAGCAGCAGGGCCAGTCCGTCGTCGCCCTGGTCGAAGACCTCGGGGGCGATGAGGGCGCACTGGCCGGCGCCGATGCACCTGTCGTGGTCGATCGCGATGTCCATGCGGGCCTCCTGAGCGCTCGCCGTGCCGGACCGATGGGTTGCCGGGGCGAGCCCATCTTGCGGTGCCGGTGCGGGGATCGGCCGTGCGTGGGCAGCTGTCTGGGGTTTCCTCCAGAGATTCGGCCGGCGTGCGGGCCGCGGGAACCGGTCTGCGCGGGGCGGGGGTTGTGGGTGGGCGCCGGTTCTCGGGTGAATCCCTAGACAGCGCCGCCCTCGCTGGCCCGGTGCGGCGCCGTCGTGTTGGGCTGGCCGGGCGATCGGGCGGCGGCGCCGGTGAAACGGACGGCGCCCGCGGGACCGTCGTACGACATCTGCGAAAGGGGAATCCGGGTGGCGCAGCAAGGCACCTCGGACGTGCTCGACCCGACGCCCGGGGCCGGCGTCCGGCTCGAACGCCCGCCGACCGTCGAGCCCGACGGCGGCGTCGCGCTGCTGGCCTGGGCGGCGCGGATGCGCGCGGAGCAGCCCGTGTGGCGGGACGGCAACGGCAACGTGCACGTCTTCCGCCACGCCGACGTGCAGCAAATCCTCGCCGATCCGGCGACGTTCTCCTCGGACACGGTGGGCCGGCTGTCGGGCGGTGAGAAGCAGGCCCCGCGGGGCACGCTGCTGCTCCTGGACCCGCCGCTGCACGGCAAGATGCGCCGTCTGGTCAGCCGGGCGTTCACCCCGGGGCTGATCGCCGGTCTTGAGCCGTGGATCACCGAGCTGACCGGGCAGTTGCTGGACGCCGCCCCCGAGGACGCCTTCGACCTCGTGGACGCCCTGGCCAACCCGCTGCCGGTGACGGTCATCGCGCGCATGCTGGGCGTGCCCACCGGGGACCGCGACCGGTTCCAGGGCTGGGCGGACCAGTTGCTGTCGACCGACCCGGACGACCCCGAGAGCGTACGGCGGATGGAGGAGACCGCGGTCACCATCTCCGCGTACCTCCAGGGCTTCATCGAGGCCCGCCGCTCGGAGCCGAGCGGCGACCTGCTGGGCACCCTGGTCGGCGCCGAACTCGACGGCGAGCGGCTGGACGACGAGGACATCGCGAGTTTCGCGACGCTGCTGCTGCTCGCCGGGCACATCACCACCTCGGTGCTCGTGGGCAACGCGCTGCTGTGCCTGGACCGCGATCCGCAGCTGCTGGAGCGGGTGCGCGCGGACCGTTCGCTGGTCCCGGCGGTCCTGGAGGAGACACTGCGCCTGCGCCCGCCGTTCACCCGGATCGAGCGGGTCACGACGGCCGCCACCGTCGTCGCCGGCACGGACGTCGGCCCCGACACCCTCGTGCATCTGTGGCTGCTGTCGGCCAACCGGGACGAGGAGGTCTTCGAGGACGCGGACGCGTTCCGCCCGGATCGGGCCAACGCCCGGCAGGCGGCGTTCGGGCACGGCATCCACTACTGCATCGGGGCGCCGCTGGCCCGGCTCGAAGGCCGGATCGCGCTCGACGCCCTGCTGGACCGGTACAGCGGCCTCGCCGTCGACCCGGCGGCGCGGCTCAGCTGGCACGGCACCAACGTCTTCGGCGCCCGGCATCTGCCCCTGCGCGTGCAGCGCGCGTGAGGCCGGTTCGCCCCATGCCTCTCCCCCATCCCCTCAGCCTCGGCCCCTCTCGCGACGGAGCGACCCCATGAAGACCAGGCCCGGCCCGCCCGTGATCCCCTCGGAGCGGGGAAAGTGCCCGTTCGACCCGCCCACCGAGTACGCCCGGCTGCGTGCCGAGCAGCCGGTCAGCCCCGTCACCTTCCAGGTGGCGCCGAAGGACACGTCGGGCTGGCTGGTGACCCGTCACGACCTGGTCCGGCAGATCCTCGCCGACGATCGCTTCAGCCACCGCAACGAGTTGCTGGCGCACGTGGTCGCGCCGCCGTTCCCGATGACCGAGTACGCGCCGCAGCCCTCGCCGCCCGGGTCGTTCGCGAAGATGGACGCCCCTGAGCACACCAAGTACCGGCGGCTGCTGGCGGGCCACTTCACGCTGCGGCGCATCCAGCAGTACGAGCCGCAGCTGACGCGCATCGTGGACGGGGCGCTGGCGGAGATGGCCGCGAAGGGCTCGCCCGCGGACCTGGTCACCGACTTCGCCGAGAAGGTCAGCCTGCGCTCCGTGTGCTCGCTGATGGACGTCTCGCCGGAGCTGATGGACGGCATCCAGGAGCACTTCTCGGCGCTGATGACGCTCACGTACACGCTGGAGGAGTTCATCCACCACGTGGAGTCGATGGACGGGCTCATCCGTCCGATGGTGCGCGAGCGGATGGCGGAGCAGGGCGAGGACTTCTTCGGCCGGCTGGCGGCGACCGGCGAGCTGAGCGAGGACGAGCTGGTCAACCTCGCCGTCCTCACCCTGGGCGGCTCGCTCGACACCACGCCGAACATGCTGGCCCTGAGCACCTTCGCGCTGCTGGAGCACCCGGACCAGCTGGCCCTGCTGCGCGAGCGGCCGGAGCTGTACGAGGCCGGGGCGGTGGACGAGCTGCTGCGCTATCTGACGATCTCTCAGATGGGCTCCAGCCGCTGCGCGTTGGAGGACGTCGAGATCGGCGGCACCACGATCAAGGCCGGCCAGACGGTGGTGCTGTCGCTGCCCGCCGCCAACCGCGACCCCGAGGTCTTCAGCGACCCCGACCGGCTCGACGTCACCCGGGTCCCGCGCAGGCACCTCGCGCTCGGCTTCGGCGCGCACCAGTGTCTGGGCCAGCATCTCGCCCGGGCCAGCATGCGGATCGGACTGCGCAGCCTGTTCGAGCGCTTCCCCTCGCTGCGGCTGGCGGCGCCGGCCGGGGAGGTGCCGTTGCGGGACCGTGCGGTGCACTACGGCGTGGACCAGCTGCTCGTGGCCTGGGACTGACGGTCATGGCACGAAAGGGCTCCGCGCGGCGTGGGGCGAAGCAGGACCTGCCCGCGTTCCGCACGACCGTCGACAGCCGGGTGGAGCGGGTGCACACCGTACGCGCCGGAACGGCCGACGGCGCCCGGATCCGGCTGACCGGCTACGACCTGCTGACCGGGCCGTGGTACACCCCGCTGACGTTCTTCTACCGCGACACCCTCGACGGCGCGGCGCTGCGCGACTCGCTGGCGCGCACGCTGCGCCGCCACCCCCTGCTGGCCGGACGCCTTGAGCGGGACGCGGACGGCGGACTGAGCGTGCTGTGCAACGACGCGGGTGTCCGGTTCACCGAGGCGTCCTGCCCCGACCCGATGCGTGAGTACGGCCATGGCCTGCGCGCCGAGCCGGTCATCGGGGAACTGCTGCGCGAGGTGAGCGCGTTTCGCGTGGTGGGCCGGGACACTCCGCTGCTGAAGATCCGGCTGACGCAGATGCGGGGCGGCGGCTCGATCCTCGGCGTGCTCATCAACCACAGCCTCGCGGACGGCGGCAGCACCGTCGCCTTCCTGGAGAGCTGGTCGCGCGAGCACCTCGGGCTGCCGTGGGAGGAGCCCAGCCACGACCGTGGGGTGCTGGACGCGCTGGGCCGGCTGTCCGCGGACCCCGCCACGCGCGCAGGGCGGGCGTTCGTGGCCGTGGGCCGGGTGCGGCACCTGGCGACCACGCTGCGCGTCGGGGTCAACAGACTCGCCACCGTCACCACCCGGTTCGGCGCGGCGGAACTGGCCGCGCTCAAGGCCGAGGCCCAGCGGACCCTGCCCGACGCCGACGCGTGGGTGTCGACGAACGACGCGCTCACCGCCCACCTGTGGCAGGTGCTGGGCCGGCTGCGGGACCGGCCGGCCGACGCCGCGGAGTGGCTCGGGCTGATCGTCGGCGCGCAGAGCCGGCTGGGCGACGCGCTGCCGGCGTCGTACTGGGGCAACTGCGTCAGCAACAGCTGGACCTCGCTCACCGCCGCCCGGTTGCGCGAGCTGCCGCTCGGGGCCGTGGCGCGGGACGTCCGGCGCTGTCTGGACAGCAACACCGAGGACAAGATCCGCGACGAGATCGCCTTCCTCGGCTCCTACCGGGGCAAGGGTGTGTCCCGGCACGTGATGTCGGTGCGGGCCCCCGACGTGTCGACGACGTCCCTGTCGGTCAACAACTGGTCGCAGTTCCCGCTGTACCGGATCGACCTGGGCGCGGGACGCCCCTTCTGGTACGAGTTCCCCGACCTGCCGGTGCCGACGGTGCACATCGCGCCCACGCCGGAGGAGGACGGGGGCCGGGACGTGTATCTGTGCCTGCCCGAGTCCGACGCCGCTCTCGCGCACACCCCGCCGTGGCGGGAACGGCTGCACGCCCGCGGCGCGGCGCCCGTCGGTTCGTGACGCCTGCCGGCCGGACGGCGACGGGGGCGGGATCAGGGCGCGGGCCGCGGGAAAAGCGCGATCATGTGCCTCTCCCCACCTGGTATGGGCCAAAATGGCCCATGGGGGGAGTGATGCCGGGTCGGCGTGGCCGGCCCGTGCGGTCGATCCCCTGGGGGCGGACACAGGTCCCGGGCGCCACCGGCGTTCCGGGAGGGAGGTACAGGGCGATGATCACTGCGCATGGGGACAGCTCCCGGGAACGGCAGCCGGACGGACCGGACCCGGAGCCGGTGGAGCGCGAGCGTGAACTGGCCCTCCTCGGCGAGCTCACGCGCCGGACCGCGGCCGGGGCACCCGGTCTCGTCATGCTCGAAGGCCCTGACGGAATCGGCAAGTCGAGCCTGTTGCAGGCCCTGATCGCCGAGGCGCGGGCCCACGGCCTGCGCGTGGTCCACACCCGCGCCGGCCGGCAGGACCACCGGCTGCCGCTGGGCACCATCCGCGACCTGCTGGCCGGCCTCGACGTCGAGAGCATGCCGCCGATCACCTGGCCCGGGCCACCGCGCCCCGCCGCCCCGGACGCGCAGGTACCAGGACCTGCCGACGCCGACGGGGCCGGCGTGCCCTTCGACGTGCTCGGCGAACTGCAGGAGGTCGTCCGGTCGGCCGCGGAGAACGGCCCGTTGGCGATCGTCGTCGACGACGCGGAGGAGGCCGACGCCGCGTCGCTGCGCTTCCTCGCGCACGGCGCGCGCCGCATGGCGGGACTGCCCGTCCTGATGGCGCTGACCCGCCGCAGCGGTACACACGTACCGGCGCTCAACGAGGTGGCCGCCCTCCCCCTGTGCCGGGTGCTGCGGCCACGGCCGCTGACCGGTGCGGGGATCGGTCTGCTGGCGCGACGGCTGCTCGGCACGGAGACCGACGCGGCCTTCCAGGCGTCCTGCCTCGCGGCCACGAACGGCAACCCGCTGATGGTGACCCGGCTCCTGACGTCGCTGCGCGATGAGCAACTCCCGCTCACCGCCGACCGCTTCACGTCCGTGTGCGAACAGGACATCCCGGCGTTCCGGGTGCGCGCGGCGCGCCTGCTGCACCGGCACCCGGAGGCCACCGTCCGGGCGGCCCGCGCCCTGGCCGTGCTCGGGGACGAGGTCTCCCCGGAGACCGGTGCACGCCTGGCCCTGCTGGACAGCGCCGTCTTCGCCCGCTCCCTGCTGGCCCTCGTCTTCATCGGTCTGGTCACCTCCAACGCCGACGGCACCTGGTCCTTCGCCCACACCCTGCTGCGCAACGTCGTCCTGGGCGAGATGTCCGAGGAGGAGCGCGACATCGCACACGGCCGGGCGGCCCGGCTGCTGCACGACGCCGGGGCCAGCCCCGAGGAGGTGGCCGAGCACCTGCGCCAGGCGCCGTCCACGACGCACCAGTCCTGGGCCCGCACGGTGCTGCGGGAGGCCGCCCGTGAAGCCATGCTGCGCGCCTCCCCGATGCGCGCGATGCAACTGCTGCGCCCGTGCGTGCCCGAGGGCACCGAGGAGGACTGCGAACCGAGCCTGCTCGTCGAACTCGGCGTGGCGGAGAGCCGGATCGATCCCGAGGCCAGCGTCCGCCACCTGAGCACGGCGCTGGAGCGGGCGACCGGGCGGGAGTTGCGGCTGCAGGCCCTCAGGTCGCTCGCCGAGGCGCTCACCCGGCAGGGACAGGTGGCCCGGGCCGTCGGTCTCCTGAGCCGCTACCGCGCCGAGACGGCCGTACCGCTGTCCGGCACGGCCGATCCCCAACTCCTGGAAGCGCGGCTGCTGATGGCGGCCACCGGCAACCGGGCCGCCTTCACCGAGCTGCTGGAGGCCGTCTCCTTCGACCTCGCCCTGCCCGGCGACACTCCCGAGGAACGCGCGTTGCTCGCGGCCCGTGCCGCCGTCTCGGTGACCCGCCTGGACCGGGTCGCCGAGGCGGTCGCCGCGGCCCGCGCCGTCATCAGCCGCGGCACGGCGACCAACGACGCCCCGCTCTTCCTCGCCACGGCCGCCTCGGTCCTGCTCTACGCCGACCTGCCGCACGAGGCCGAACGCAGCTACCACCGGCTCCTCGAAGGCACCGACGCGCTGCTCGACCAGACCTATCCCAGCCTGCTCGCCCTCAGCGCGGAAGCGCACCAGCGGCTGGGCTCGCTCGACCCGGCGCTGCGCGCCACCGCGACCGCCCTCAAGGACGTGACGGTCTCGCGTGCCAGCCGGTACGAGGCGCTGCCGCTCGCCGTACGGCTGCACGCCCTGCTCGACCGGGGCGACCTGGCTCAGGCCATCCTCCTGGAGAAGGAGATACCCGACCCCGTTCCGGACGACTCCTGGCAGTGGAACGAGGTGCTGTGCGCCCGCGGCCGGCTGCATCTGGACACGAAGGACCACGAGCGGGCGCTGGCAGTTCTCAAGGAGTGCGCGCGCCGGCAGGCGGAATGGCAGCGCATCAGTCCGGCCGTCTCGCCCTGGTGGTACTGGGCCGGGCACGCCCATCTCGCCCTGGGCGACCGCGGCGCGGCCGCCGCGCTGGCCGAGGAGGCCGTGACCGGTGCCCGGTCCGCGGGCCTGCCGTGCGCCCTGGGGTCAGGACTCGAACTGTGGGCGGCGGCGAGCGACGGCGAACGGCCGCTCCTGCTGGAGGAGGCCGAGCAGGTGCTGATGGGCACCCGGGCCGCCCTGGTACGCGCCCGCGTGCGGGTCGCCCGGGGCAAGGCACTCCAGCGCCTCGGATACACGAAGGACGCCCGCGCGGTGCTGCGGCAGGGCTGGGAGGAGGCGTACGACGTCGGGTCCCGCTCCCTCTACACCGTCGCCCACCGGGCACTGCTCGCCACCGGCGCGCGGCCGCGCCGCCCCGTTTCCCGCGGCTTGGGAGCGCTCACACAGAGCGAGTCCCAGGTGGCCCGCCTCGCGGCGTCCGGCCGGTCGAACGCGTGGATCGCCGAGTCCCTCTACGTGACACAGCGGACGGTGGAGGTTCATCTGACCTCGGTGTATCGCAAGCTCGGCCTGTCGGGGCGGCGGCAGCTGCGGGACGTACTGGAGTCGGAGAACATCGACAACTCCGAGCACGAGCAGTGACGGTCCACGCGGAGACGCTCCGAGCGCGATCGGTAATCCTACCGGAATGCCGCCAGTTTCCGTTCCGCTTGACACAGCCATTTGACCTTCATTCAGGAATCATTAAGCATTCCCCCCGCGATTCCATTCCCCCGACACCCAGGGCGCCTTCCGGCGTTCACGAGCGCCGCCCCGTCCTCGCCGTCACAGCCGAACAAGCCCTGGCCAGGGACCCGACGAGCGGACTCGGCCGAGCCTTGTGCAATTTGGCGCACAAGCCCGATCCTATTGCGGACTTTACGAGCCCTCTTGCTGGTGCACCCCTGGCTGTGATCTGCTGATACTCGGATGTCAAGCGGCTGTGAGTGAACCTTCAGGACTCCTTCTGTATGAGCGATGCCATGAACTCTCCACGCGCTGTCCCGCGGAGACGCGCCGCCACCCGCGCCGCGTCCCGGCCTCCTGAACCGGGGGATTGTGCCGGCCCGGGGCACCGGCCGATCCGCCGGTCCCGGGCAGCACAGCGACCGCAGAGTTCCGCCGACAAGGTCGGCATCCCGCGTACGAGGGAGTACCAGCACGGTGTTACTAGAACGCGAGTCCGCCCTTGCGCAAGCCACCGCCGCCCTGCGCCGCGCCGAGGCCGGGGAGGGCTCACTTCTCGTCGTCCGGGGGCCGCTGGGCGTGGGCCGCTCGACGTTCCTGGAGTCCTTGGCGGCCCTCAGCCGTGACCACGGGTTCGTCCTCCTCAGGGCCCAGGCGTCCGCCGCCGAGGAGCCGTTCCAGTTCGGCGTGGTCGGGCAGTTACTGGACTCGCTGCGCGGGGTCGTCCCGCCCGACGACATGGCCCGCTGGCTGCGGCGGGCGGACGCCTCACTGCCCGGGGGCACTTCGCGCACGGCCCCCGCGGACGGCACGCCCGCGGCGACCCCCGCGTGGTCCGCGCTCAGCCGGCAGCAGGCTCCCCGCTGGCTGACGGTGCTGCTGGGCTGCATACAGGACGACCGTCCGGTGGTGCTCCTGGTGGACGACCTGCAGTGGGCGGACACCGGGTCCCTGCACGCGCTCGCCGTGTCGCTGGCACGGCGCGCGCGTCGGCGGATCCTCTTCGTGTTCTCCGTGCTGCCCGGTGATGTACGCGGCACCCGACAGCACGTCCGTGACCTGCTCGCCCCCCAGGACTACCGGGCCGAACCCCGGTGCCCGGACAGCCCGTTCCGGTCCGACGACCCGGTGTCCGACCAGACGCTGGAACTCTCACCGCTCGGCCTCAACAGCGTGCGTCTGCTGGTGGAGAAGTCCCTCGGTGGTGCGACGGACCCGGTGTTCGTGGACACCGTCGCGACGCGCTCCGGCGGCAACCCGCTGCTGCTGCGGACGGTGCTGGACGAGGCCCAGTATCTGAGACTGCGTCCGACGGCGACGGACGCCGTCGTCGTGGCCACCCTGCGCCCCGAGCGGGTACGCCAGCGTCTCGACGCGTTCCTGCGGTCGCAGCCCGACCAGGTGCGGCGGGTCGCCTACGCACTCACCCTGCTCGGCCCGGCGGCGGACGAGCAGTTCGTGGCCCGGCTCGCCGAACTCGACGACGCGGGGCGGGAACAGGCCGTCGAAGTGCTGCGCCTCGCCGGACTCGTGGACCGGCGCTCGTACCGGCTCACCTCGGGCACGGTGCTGCGGGACCTGCTGGAAGAGAACATGCCCGCCCAGGAGCGCACCGTGATGCGCGGGGTGACGGCCGAACTGCTGCACCGCACCGGCCACCCGGCCGAACTCGCCGCGGAGCAGCTGATGGCGGTGATCACGCTGCGCGGCCCGAAGGCGGTCCAGATCCTGCGCACCGCCGCGGCCAGTGCGCAGCGCCGCGGCTCGCCCCGGGACGCGGCACGCTATCTGCGCCCCGCCCTCCTCGACTCGTCCCTCTCGGGACACAACAGGGCGCGGCTGCTCGTCGATCTCGCCACCTCGGAGCGCAGTTTCGCGACAGCCGCCTCGCTCCGGCACGTGGTGGAGGCCGTGCCGCTGCTCACCACGGTGCGGGAACGGGCCGACGCGATGCTGCGGCTGGGACCGCTCCAGATGGACCCGCCCGCCTTCCGCATCGATGCCATCCGGGCCTCCATCGCCGACGAGCTGCGCCGCTCGGAGACCGGGGACACGACAGAACGCGAGCTGGCACTGCGCCTGGAGGCACGCGAGCACGTCCTGTCGGCGCAGGATCCCGCACACATCCAGCGGGCCCTACGACGCCTGCGCGACCTCGGCCCCTCCCCCCGGCTGGCCACCCCGGGCGAACGGGAGTTGGTCACGTCGCTGATGCACATCGCGTTCGTGGCGGGTGCCGTGCCCGCGGAGCGCCTGGCGAGCCTGTGCACCCGCATTCTGGAGCAGGAGCGGCCCGTCCCCGACCATGTCCACAGCACGGTGCCGCTGGCCGTGAACATCCTCGCCGGCGCGGAGCACACCGAGGGCGCGGCCAACTGGCTGCGTGAGGCGCACCGGCTCGCCCAGCGCCGCGGCGGTGACGTGGAACAGGCCGTCATCCGCTGCGAACAGGCTCTGGTCGCGCTCGCCGAGGGACACCGGACCTACGCCCGGGACAAGGTCGTCCAGGCGGACGCCCTCGCGGGCCCGGAGGCCAGCGGTCTGCCCACCGTCTGCGCGGCGGTCCTCTCGATCGTCGCGATGAACACCGACGAGCCCGAGCTCGCGGAACAACTCCTCACCCAGCACCGGCTGCACACCGAGAACCAGCACCTGGCCGCGCTTCTGCACGTGGCGCGGGGCTCGCTCGCGGCCCGGCGCGACGAACCCCGCACGGCGCTGGACCACTACCGGACGGCGGGCCGGCGCACCGAGCAGATCGGCTGGCTGAACCCGGTCGTCCTGCCATGGTCGTCGTGCGCCGCCCTCATGCACCACCGCCTGGGCGAGCACGAAGAAGCCATCGCCGCAGCGCAGTCGGAGCTCGACAGGTCCCGGGCCTGGGGGGCGCCAACCGCGCTGGGACGCGGCCTGATCGTCCTCGGCCGGGTCACCTCCGGACGCAAGGGCCCCGAGTTGCTCGAAGAGGCCGTCACGGTCCTGGAGAAGAGCGGCAACGTATACGAACTGTGCCGGGCCTTGTACGCCCTGGGAACTCATCGCGAAACCCACCGCAACCGGAGATCGGAAACCCTCAAACGGGCACACCGACTGGCAAACGAACATGACGCCCCCGCGTTGGCGAGGAAAATCGGCAGCAAACTGACCGAGAGAACAAGGGAACCGGAAGCCCGCGGCAACAGGCTGACGCCCTCAGAACGCAAAGTCGCACGCCTCGCGGCGGCAGGACTTAGCAACTCGGACATCGCAAGTCAACTCGGCACGTCGTCGCGAATGGTGGAGAAACATCTTACGAACTCCTATCGGAAACTTGGCATCTCCGGGCGTCCCGGGCTGGCCGGAGCGCTCACGGGGGATGACGCCGAGCAGTGAACCCTTCCCCGAGCGCCAACTGGACAGTAACCGGGCGGCAACCGGGCACCGCTCCGCCAGAAACGGTCACACGCCCGCCCCGATAGTCTTTCCCGCGCACCGCCGGCGACGACCCCGGCCACGACACACACCGGACTACGCAACGAAACCAATTGGTCACTTGAGGTGACTCTTGGCCGTTCAGGGGGCTGCGTCTCGGCTGTCACCGGCGCCACGGGGTCCGCGTGACCGCACCACCGAACCACCGAACCACAGTGTTTTGGAGCCACGCAAAAGTTTGCTTGACCCGTCTGTAGGCATATTCCTAGGCTCGATCACAGTTGATCAGATGCGCGCAGGAACGGGGGACCGGCCGATCTCGGAACCGGAAGAAGCAGTATCGCGTCCGATCAAATATGCCTTCGGGTAACAGATTCCCCACATCTGAATGCAGAAAGACGGTGCGTCGCAGTGACCACGCGAATAACAGGGCCCTGGCACAACAGGGACAGGGCGGCGGCCCCGCGCACTCCTTCGGAGTTTCACCGAACTCAGCCCGATCACCGACATCGCACGGAGAGCAGCCGTCGCTTCTACACGGCACACATCGACACCGACATGCACATCGTGGCGGCGGAGCATGATTTCTCCCGCCAGTTCGGCAGAACGTCCGCCGACATCTGCGGACGGAGCCTCTACGATCTTCTGCACCCCAGCTCGCCCTCTGTACTCAACCGGCACTTCAACCGGTTGTCGGAAGGACGCTGCAACCGCTTCGCCGAGCGCATGGTCGGCCTGGGCGACGAGGGGCGGGCCTTTTCCGGAGAACTGACGGGCATCGCCGTACAGAACACCACCGGACTGCTGGCCGGGATCGTCGTACAGGTCAGGCCGGACGCCCACGCACCCGACACGGACTCCGAGGAGGGAGTCCTCAACCCCGGCGAGCGGCTTCTCAGCAAGCTCGACGCACAGGTCCTGGAGGGCGTCGCCAGCGGCGCCTCCACGGTCCAGCTCGCCGCTCGTCTCTACCTCAGCCGGCAGGGCGTCGAATACCACGTCGGCCTCATGCTGCGGAAGTTGAAGGCACCGAACCGCGCCGCCCTCGTGGCGCGTGCCCACTCCATGGGCATGCTGACCGTCGGCCAGTGGCCCCCGCGGGTACTGCCGGACTTCATCAAGTAGCGACACCTTCGCCACCGGCCTGACGCCTGGCGCACCAGTCCCGCTGTGCGTCGATCCGGGCCACCCCCAACAGCTGTGTCGGCGGCCGCACCGTCTCGGACGGTGCGGCCGCCGACGCGTGCCCGGCGCCGACGCGCCGACGGGACAGGGACGTTGCCGAAGACCGGAACGGTGTCCGGCCTCCGGCGGCACTTCCCCGCGGCTACTGCTCCAGCTCGCGGCTGATGAGGTCGAACAGCTCCTCGTCGCTCGCGCCGTCCAACTGCTCGCCGAGGGACGGGCCGTCCCCGTCGGATCCGGCACCGACGAGCTCGATCTCGCTCAGGAGCGTCCTGAGCCGGGCGCCGAGGAGCGCGCGGGCGTCGTCGTCCGGATCCGCCTTCATGATGCGGGCGATACCCGTCTCCAGATCCGCCAGCATGGTCGCCACGGTCTCGTTCTTCCCGGACAGTTCGGCGTCCAGATGCCGGGCCAGGGCGGCCGGCGTGGGGTGGTCGAACACCAGGGTCGCGGGCAGTGCGAGACCCGTGTCCGCGATCAACGTGTTGCGCAGCTCCACGGCGGTCAGCGAGTCGAACCCCATGTCACGGAAGGCCCGTTCGGCGGCGAGCGCGGTCGTGTCGCCGTGCCCCAGCGCCTTGCCCGCAGCACGCCGTACGTGTTCCAGGAGGGTGTCGGCCCGCCCCTGGGGCGGCAGCGCGGCGATGCGCTCGACCAGGGCGGGCCGCCCCGCGCCGGCACCGGTGGCATCGTACGGCGCCTCAAGCGCGGTCATGGCCGCGGCGGCCGCCTGGGGCAGGTCGGCGAGGAGGGGGCTGGGACGACGAC
>NZ_MLYN01000127.1:0-15368 GCF_001866675.1 Streptomyces sp. MUSC 14 | reverse complement strand
AGACCAGGACTTCTCCCAGGACATGCACCCCGGCGACCCCCACCGACCGACAGCGAGAGGACGTACCGCAAATGGCCACATTGCAGAGCCTCGACCCGCACACGCCGATGTTCGCGCAGTTCACGCAGAAGACCGGACCCATCGTCCTGGCCAACACCTTCTTCGTCCCGAAGGAGCGGACCGAGTCGTTCCTCGCCCTCTTCCGCAGGCAGGCCGAGTTCATGAAGGCTCAGCCGGGATTCGTCTCCCTGCAGATGCACAAGGGAACGGCGGACAGCCGGCTCCTGATGAACATCGCGGTCTGGGAGTCGACCGAAGCGCTCGCCACGGCGTTCGCCAGCCCGGAGTTCCAGCACATGGTGGCCCAGTCCCCCGACGACGTCATGTCGTACCCGCACATCTTCGAGCGGATCGACGTATGACACGGCAGCCATAGCCGGGACAGGGCAGCCGGAGCAGCCCTGACCTCCCCCAGACAGTCGCGCATCCACGCACCAGGCCGGGTCGCCAAGGCCGCCCACCATACGCGTAGTCCCGCCCCTGAAGAGGAGTCACTATGACCGTGGAACTGAATCACACCATCGTCCCCGCCCGTGACCCGCAAGCCTCGGCGCAGTTCCTGGCCGATATCCTCGGCCTGAGTGTTGATCCACCGCTGGCGCACTTCACGCCGGTCACGCTGGCAAACCAGGTCAGCCTGGACTACGACCAGCGGGACGACTTCGAGCCACACCACTACGCGTTCATGGTCAGCGAGCAGGAGTTCGACGCCGCCCTCGCCCGCATCCAGCACGGCGGAACCACCCACTACGGCGATCCCGCATGCCAAGAGATCGGGCAGGTCTATCACAGCAAGCACACCGAAGGCCGCAGGGGCACCTACTTCCACGACCCCGACGGACACCTCATGGAACTCCTCACCCCGGGCGGCGCCGGATCGTGAGGCCGATGGCCGCTCAGCGGATCACGGCTTCACTGGTGAAGGGATCGCGTTCGTAGTCGCGACCGACGCGGTGCTGTGCTCGGACGGTCCGGTGACGTCACCGGACGACCTGACGTGCTGCCCGAACACCGACCGGGGCACGGCGGACCGTACGGCGATCTCAACCGGGGCTGCATCGACGCCGACCGGCTGCGTGCGCTGCCGGCCGGGCTGCCGCTGCCGCGCTCTCCGGACGGCCGACTGGTCCTCGCCATCGACGTGTCAGCACGGCCGCGCCCGGACACGCCATGCTCGGCAGAGCGGCTCCTCCGTCACGGCCACGGGCGTAACGGGCGCTCCAGCGACCAGTTCACCACGGCCTCGGCCTCACCGCCGGCGCGCTGCTGGTCCCCAGCCTGATCATATCGATCCTGCCGCCGGTCCCGATCCACAACCGCGGCAAGACGCCGACCCCTGACAACCAGCCCGCCAACTGGAAGCAGCACACAAACCGCCGGGACCGCCACGACAATGCCCGCATCACCGCCGTCATCATCGCCGCCTCCGCCCAGCCGGTCACCGCCCTCACCTGATACCAAAGCCGCCCCGACAGCCACTGGTTCACTCCTATGTCGACGGCTTTCGCCGTCGGGGCGAGCCCGACAGGGCTTCGGATTTCTGCCCCCGGGCCGGCCCCGCGCCGGTGGCGCACAACCCCCACCCCGGGCGGCATCCGGCCGTCGAGATCCCGATATCCGGGAATGCGGCTGCCGCTCGGATCCCACAACTGCGACCCCGACACTCCACACCCCTCGATCAGCCGCGTCCGCGCGGCCTGATCGGGCCCTGCACGACTCAGCACGCTCCACGAGACTCACCAAGCCGGCAAAGACGCGCAAGGAGAAGAACAATGTCGCTGAAGAAGATCAACACCGTCCTGGCCGCCGCCTTCATCCTCTTCATCCTCTGGTTCGGGACAGAGTTCATCCTCAGCCCGCAGACGACGGCACCGGGCTTCGGCCTGCCGAGCTGGCCGTCCGGCGACGGCGGCGGCTTCCTGATCATCAAGGGAATCCGCGACGTCGTCCTGGCCCTGGTCCTGGCCATCCTGCTGGTGACGGGCCACCGCCGGGCGATGGGCTGGGTACTGCTGGTGGAGGCCCTCGCCGCCTACGGCGACATGACCACCGTGCTGGCGCACCACGGCTCCGTGGCCACCGCGCTCGGCGTCCACTGCCTGACCGCGACACTCATGGTCGTCAACGGCCTCCTGATGCTGCGCGAGACCCGCAAAGACGCGGCCGCCCCGGCAACACCCGCCCCGCAACCCGCCCGCTAACCTCTTCGGATGCAGGCCCCGGCGGAGGGTGCGTTCGAGACGTTCGTCGTCGGTGAAGGCGGTGTTGGTCAATGGGCCGCGCTGTAACACCACCAGAATGTCGCGATCACCCTCCTGCCACCGGCCAACGGACGATCACGGGTCTCCACGTAGCCGACGCAGTACGAAGCCCCGCCGGAGCGCGTGCCGCCCCGCCGGACGGAATCCGGCGGGGCGGCACTGTAGGTTGCGCACCGCTGTCGGTGCTCAGTGATCGGCGATCAGCTGTCAGTACGGCGCCGTCGCCACCACACGAGCGCCGCGCCGGCCGCGAGGAGTACCGCAGCGATGCCCGCGAGGGCCGAGGCCTCGGTGCCGGTGGCGGCCAGGCCGCCGCCGTTCTTCTCGGGCGGGGTGGACGGCCCGGGCGTGCCGGGTGCCGGGTTGCTGTGCCCGGGGCTCGGTGTGTGGCTCGCCGGGGTGGACGGCTGGCCGGAGGGCGGGGTGCTGTGGGTGGGAGACGGTGTGGGGCTGTGGCCCCCGCCGCCACCGCCGCCACCGCTGGTCTGCTTGCCTCCGCCGCCCATCAGCAGCAGGTGATTGTTGTCCGCGTTGGGCGCCATCGCCTTCGCGGCCGTCTTCGTGGAACGCGGCAGGTTCTTGTGCTCGACCGTGAACTGGGCACTGGAGATGTTGTGCTTCGGCGCCTTGGAGAAGTCGACGCCGCCCAGCACGCAGATCTTCTGCCCGCAGGGGTAGCTGTAGTCGCCCTGGGTGAAGGACTTGTAGTACTCCTCCCAGGTCTGGCGCGGAGTCCAGGTGCGGTTGGCGCCCCGCAGCGGCCACTTGGCCACGTTGTTGCTGTTGATGATCGGCCGGTAGTCGGTGGCCGCCTGCGCGTCCGCCTGGCGGACGTACTCGGCGGCGACCCGGGCGCTGTAGACGCGGCGCAGGTCCGCGTACTGCGGCGCGGTGTTGATCTTCTTCTCGATGTCCGGGACGACGAGCTGCCGTACCAGCGTCTGGTAGGTGAGGCGCTGGGCGGCCGACAAGGTGCAGCTGTTCGGAGTCGGCGTCTTGACCACCGCAGCCACCGAGTTGACCTGGAGCGGGGCGGACAGGATGTACAGGCCGTTGCTGTCGGCGCGCACCTGCGCGGGCTTCGGCACGATCCAGTTGCGCTCGACAGATCCGCAGGGCAGACCGGCCCGCCGGATCGCGTCCATGAGCTGCTGCCCGATGCCCTGGCGCGGGTCCAGGTCCCTGGCGTAGTCGTGCTTCATCTGCAGGTCGGCCTGGAGGAGTACGCGTCCGGCGTCGGTCTTGCCGAACGTCGCGTCCATGACCTTGTCGGGCTGGTCCGGGTTGAGGTTCACCCAGAACTTGTCGGGCGTCAGCGCCAGCCAGGTGAAGAAGGCGTCGGAGATCAGCTGCGCCTTCTGCTTGCCGCCGTAGCCGAGACCGGCGGACTCGTCGACCTGGGCCGCCGAGTACGCGTAGTCGAGGTTCCTGCCGCGCACGGGCTTGCCGACGTAGGAGAGGGACAGGGTGGAGAAGTCGACGCCGCCGGGGCCGTGGATGCCCTCGCCGTCGATGTCCTCTTCGTTGATGAGCTGCTGCTCGTCGGCCATCTCACCCGGCGTGTCCTCGGACCCGTCGATGACCTGGGCGGCGCCGCCCTCGGGGGCGGGCTCGTCACCGGTGCTCAGGTTCGGGTCGGCCGCGGAGTACGGTCCGCGCTGGAAGTCGGGCTCGCCGGTGGAGATGTGTTCGTAGCCGACGACGCGGGGGCGGCCCTCGGAGTCCTTGCTCACCTCGTTCCCGAGGTTCTTCAGGTAGTCGGAGGTGGCGTTGGTCTGCTTCTCGCCGTTGACGTAGATCAGGCGGGCGTTGCTGCGCTGCGGATCCTCCAGAAACGCCTTGTTGGCGAAGTCCTGGTTGGTGTCGCGACCGCCGCCCGCCTTGAACTCGACGAACTCGTTGGTCTTGTAGTTCACGGCGTCGTACCGGCGCACGAGTGGCTTGCCCTTGTACATCACGGGCTTGCCGTTCTCGTCCAGGACCTTGACGTCCTCCTGGCACAGCCAGTCGGGTCCGAGGAGCCCCAGATCGCTGACCGCCTTCCGCTCGAAGGCGTTGCCGCGTTTGTTGTTGTTGTTCGGCAGGATCCAGCCGTCGCGCAGCCAGTCCTCGAAGTTGGTGTACTTGCGGTTCGGGTTGTTCGCGTTCTTCTTGAGGTAGTCCCGCCACTGGGCGAGCACCCGCTCCCGGCTGTTCGCCGGGTACTTCTTGTACGGCTTGGTGATCGTGCTGAGGATCTTCCTCTGTTCGACCGGGTCGTCCGGCAGGGTGAGCCCGGCCAGAGCCTGCCGCGGCGCGTCGAAGTCGTACGAGTCCCAGTCGGCCTGGTCGCGTACGTCGACGCCGCTGTTCCAGGGCAGGGACTCGTCGGCGGCGGTGTTGCCGTTCAGGTTGTACATCTGGTCGCAGCGCCTGCCCTTGGCCGCATAGGCCGTGCCTTGCAGGGATGCGAGGCCGGTGAAGGTCAGGGCGCTGGTGCAGGCGAGGGCGAGGGCGGCGTTCAGCCACGGGTTTCTGCGGCGAGGTGCCGGTATCGGTGCCGGCCCCGCTTCGGTTCTGGTGGTCACGTGCGCTCTCCAACGGAGCCCCACGAATGGGAAGTTGGCGGCGCCAGGGGCCCCCGAAGCATGTGAGGCGCCGTCAAGGCCCCCACACTAGGGAGGAGGAAGCTACTACGTCCCGTAGTTTCTTGGCGTGTCCCATGCCACCTCTGTTTACTCACAAGGTCTTTACACCCTCGTGAGTTCCACTCCCTACGCTCGCCTCATGAACCCGATCGACACGCCCGAGTGGGCTGACAATCCCCGGCTGAACACCTGGCTCGCCACACAGCGGGAGGCCTTTCCCGCGTGGGCCGCGGAGCACGGCGGCGGCTGGGACTTCACGATCGACACCCTCGACCGGCTCGAAGCGCTGCTCCGCAGTACCTTCGCCACCTGGGAGGACGCGAACGATGCCGCCGACGGACCGCTGCTGTCGCTCGCGGCCTGGTACGTGGGCGAGACACTGCTGCGCCCGTACGGCGCCCAGTGGCGCTGCGTCCCCACGCCGCCGGACCCCGAACTCCCGGTGGGCGGGCAGCCGATCCTGATCGTCTCCCTGGAGACGATGACGGAACAGGAGCTGGTGGCACTGGAGAAGGAGGAAGCCAGGGGCGACGATCCCCGGCCGTACGTGGAGCCGATCTCGGAGATCCTCTCCCTCTTCGCCGTCGGCCCGGACCACCGTCTGCGCGACGCGCTCGAATGGTTCGACGACTTCGAGGAGTGGCGGGGCGAGGTCCGCGCCTAAGGGCTGTCCCGATATTGGGTAGGCCGCCGCAGGAGGACAATCGCGCTCATGGCTGACGTCGTCCCCTTCGATCCCGCTCACCTCGCTGGAGTCCTCGACCTGTGTCGTAGTGAGGGATGGTTCACCTTCTCTGCCAGCCCCGAGCGGGCCGAGGCCAGCCTGACTGCACCGGGCGTGGTGGCGCTCGTCGCGGTTGAAGGCACTCGAGTTGTCGGCTTTGCGCAAGCTCTGACCGATGGTGTCGTACAGGCGCACCTGTCACTGCTTGCCACGGCCCACGACCGCCGTCGCACAGGTATCGGCCGCAGTCTGGTTCAGGAGACTCTTCGCCGCTGCGGAGCCATGCGCATGGACCTGGTCACTGATACCGCAGAAGAGTTCTACGCCGCACTCCCACACCGCAGGTTTCACGGCTTTCGCATCTACGGAGATGTTCAACCGTCCGGTGGGACTTCGTGAGCGGTAGGCCATGGGAACGCGGTGGAGAGGCTTCGGCCGGTAGATCTGCCTGATGGGGGCTCCATAGTCGCCATGCTGCGGGATGATCTCGATCGTGACTGGTGTGATCACGGCGTCGGAGCCGTCCTGATCCGGTGATATCGACGGCCAAGAGGGACATGGGTCCCGAACGCGCTGTTCGAGCGGTGAACGATGGTTTGCGGTGGTGATCACGTGGGCGCCGGACTGACGTCTTGAGCCGTCCGGGCACTCGATCCCTTTATCCAGAGCGGCGGTGTCCGGCGTCCTCGTGATGGCCACCCTCGTCAACACCGCTTGCCTGATAGTTCGTTGGTCTTGGTGGTGCGAGCCCGCCGCACGGTGACCCCTTGCGATGCCCGAGCCGCTTCAGCTCCAACACAGACCGGGGCCCGCGGGGTGAGCTGGTGCCACGAACAGCTACTGAGGTGGCGGACCGGTCTCGCGCCGAGTCCTGGGATTAGGTCGCTGCGTGGCCCGCATTGCGCTCGTGGCCAGCCTAAACATTCGGAGATGGGGAGGACGTCTTGATCTACTGCGGTGTCGACTGGGCGGACAGAACACACGACGTGGCCCTGGTCGACGACAGCGGCCAGTTACTGGCCAAACGCCATATCACCGACGACGCGGCCGGATACAAGGTCCGGCTGGACCCTGCTCGCCGAGTACGGCGACACCGAGGAGACACCGGTCCCGGTCGCGATCGAGACCTCCCGCGGGCTGCTGGTTGCCGCGCTGCGCACGGGCAAGCGGCAGGTGTTCGCGATCAACCCCATGGCCGCCGCCCGCTACCGCGACCGGCACTCGGTGTCCCGCAAGAAGTCCGACCCCGGCGATGCCCTGGTTTTGGCGAACATCCCCCGCACTGACATGCACGCCCATCGGTCGCTGTCGCAGGACAGCGACCTGGCTCGCGCCGTCGCTGTCCTGGCCCGCGCCCAACAGGACGCGATATGGAACCGCCAGCAGATCTCCAACCAGCTCCGATCCCTGCTGCGGGAGTACTACCCGGCCGCGTTGGGGGCGTTCGAGTCCTGGAAGAACGGCCTGTGCCGCAGGGAGGCGCACCAGATCCTCAAGGCGGCACCGACGCCTGCACAGGCTGCCTGTCTCGCCCGCACGCAGCTGCAGGTGGCACTCAAGCGAGCCGGCCGCCTGCGCGGCATCGCCACTGAAGTCGAACGACTTCGCGAGGTGTTCCAGTCCGGCTGGACCCACCAGCCACCACCCGTCGAGGATGCGCTCGGCAAGCAGATGCTCGCCCTCCTGGTCCAGCTGGAGGCCGCCTGCACAGCCGCCGACGACCTAGCTGAGGCGGTGCAAGAGGTGTTCCCTCAGCACCCGGACGCTGAGATCATCCTCAGCTTCCCCGGCCTCGGCGTGCAGCTCGGCGCCCGGGTGCTCGCCGAGCTCGGAGACGACCGCAGCAGGTTCGCCGACGCCCGCGGCCTGAAGGCATACGCCGGGTCTTCTCCCATCACCAGCGCCTCAGGGAAGAAGTCCAGCATCACCCGCCGGTGGGTCAAGAACGACCGTCTCAACCACGCCGGCTATCTCTGGGCCTTCTCCGCAATCACCGCCTCACCAGGCGCCGAAGCCCACTATCGGCGAAGGCGCGCTCACGGGGATTGGCACGCAGCCGCTCAGCGCAATCTCTTCAACCGAATGTTGGGACAGCTCTACCACTGCCTGCGGAAGCGAGAGTTATTCGAGGAACTCACCGCCTTCCCGACCCAACTCGCCCCGGCGGCTTGACGCGATGAGAGCCTGAGGTGTCTGGATAGCCCCGTTCACTGGGCTGAACCCGCGCTGCTTCGACAAGTTGGTGAGGATGGTGCGCCGTGAAGGAGCGGACGCGGTCCGAAGAGGACCGCCGTGGAGTCTACCGTTGAAGGACCGGGTGCTGATGGTCGCGGCCTACTGGCGTACCAACTTGACGCTGCGCCAGCTCGCCCCGCTGTTTGGCATCTCGAAGTCGGCCGCGGACAGGATCATCGACCAGCTGGGCCCCATGCTCGCGCTCCAGCCCCGCAAGCGGTTCTGCAAGGACGCCGTCCTCATCGTTGACGGCACCCTGGTCCCCACCCGCGACCACACGGTGGCCGAACAGTCCAAGAATTACCGGTACTCCACCAACCACCAGGTCGTCATTCACGCCGATACCCGCCTCGTCGTCGTGGTCGGCCGGCCGCTTCCCGGCAACCGCGCCGACTGCAAGGCGTGGGAGGAATCCGGTGGCAAGGCGGCCGTCGGAAACACCACCACGATCGCCGACGGTGGCTACCCGGACACCGGCCTGGAGATGCCTCATCGCCGGCGAAAGGGCGAGGAACTGTCCGCCCGGAAGGGGGCGCACAACAAGTCCCACAAGCAGGTGCGGGCCCGTGTCGAGCACGCATTCGCGAGGATGAAGAGCTGGAAGATCCTGCGGGACTGCCGACTCAAGGGCGACGGCGTTCACCATGCCATGCGCGGCATTGCCCGCCTGCACAACCTCACCCTCGCCGGATAGACCAGCCAGCCATACGACGGCCGACTGCCTCCTCATCGCTGTCGAGATCATTTACGGGACAGCCCTTAGTAGGACTCCGTTAGGTCTGTCTTGATCTTGAGGTCCCGAGGGTTCTGCTGGGCAGTGGTTGTTGGCAAGTGGTGCAGATACCGGTCCAGCACCTCAGGACGTCTTGGAGGGTGTCGAGCAGTTGGTAGAGGCTGAGACCGGTGCGGGGACTTTTGGGACCAGGCGCTGTTCGGTGAGGAACGCGTGGGCGGCGGTCACGAGCGTGACATGGTGGTGCCAGCCGGGCCAGGAACGGCCTTCGAAGTGATCCAGGCCGAGACCGTGCTTGAGCTCGCGGTAATCGTGCTCGATGCGCCAGCGGACCTTGGCCAGCTGCACCAGGTCGACGATCGGGGTGTCGGCCGGCAGGTTGGACAGCCAGTACTCGGTGGGGGCCTCGGCGTCTTCGGGCCATTCGACCAGCAGCCAGCAGTCCGGCAGGACCCCGTCCCACCAGCCCTGCCCGGCCGAAGCGGCGGCTTTGACCGGACGCTCGACGGCCTTGCCGGCAGGGCGGACGCGCACAGCGGCGAAGCGGGAGCGTAACTCCCCTCGCGAGCCCTGCCGCCAGGTCAGGGCGGTGAAGGAATCCTGTCCGAGGCCGACGGCCAGGTCCGCCACCGACGCTGCGGGATGACGGTAGCGGGGCTGGGGCCAGCATCCGATGGGCCCGTTGCGGGGCGGGGCCACAGGCTCTGCGTCGAACGGGTGGGCGGACACATCCGTTCGGACGGCCAGCACGTAGCCGATTCCACGCTCCGACAGCGCGGCCCGCAGGTGTGCGTTGGTACCGTAGGCGGCGTCGGCCACGACGGCCGGCGGCCTCATGCCCCAGTCCGCCAGCGTGTCGAGCATGTCCAGCGCCAGGCGCCACTTCTCGCGGTGCGTGACCTCGGGCGGAATGCGAGTGGCGGTCCGGCGGTCGGTGTCCGAGGTCCACTCCTCCGGCACGAACAGACGCCATTGAAGCGGGCAGGAGGCGGCATCGGTGGCGGCGTGGACACTGACCGCGACCTGGCAGTTCGCCCGCTTGCCCAACGCCCCGCAGTACTGCGGAGCCACGGCGACCGACATCCGACCGTCCCTGGGCACCGACACATCATCGATCACCCAGGCCGCCGGGCCGATCAGCGGCAGCATCCGCTCGCAGATGCGCCGCTGCACCGGCACCGGATCCCACGTGGACTGGTTCACGAACTGCTGCAGGTTCTGCTCGTTGCCGTCCGGCAACCGCGAAGCCATCGCCTGTATCGACTTGCGACGACCATCCAGCATTAGTCCCCGCAGGTAACAGTCGCCCTTGACCCGCTGGTCCTTCCGGGGCACCGAGGCGAACACGTTGGCCACGAATAACGCCAACGTCGCCCGGACCCGGTTCACTTGAAGTGCGTCCACGTACCCAACATGCTCCCGGACAGGCCCGACGTGAAGACCTAACGGAGTCCTACTAGGTCGCGTCTTCAAATGATCATCGTTCACGCCCACCAATTCCCGGCGTTTCCACCGCACCGAACGGGTGAGAAAAAGCGGAACCCACCCGCCAAGAGGCCGACCCGCGATCCACGACACGTGCAGCCACCCCGGTGAGCCCGCCGACCATCGACCGCCCCGGCTGGTGCGGCTGGTGGACTCGGTCGCCGTGATGCCGCACGTCGACCGAGCCTGCGCGCGTCGTTCGGTTCACCCCCGGCGGCGCCTGCGGTAGCGCGCGAGCTGCCGCAGCGGGTTCCGCCGGCCGCCGGGGTACTGTCGCGCTCGGCGACGGCGCTGCGACAGCTTCACAGGCGGGTACGCCGCCGCCTTCCGCCGCCAGATCTCCTCAACAAGGTGCCGGATCTGTCCCAGTCGCTCCGGCAAGTGCTCAAGCCGGATCGTGTCCGTCACGAAGCCTCCATGCTCAAGAGGTTGTCCCCACACCCTCACCACCGCCCGCCTGCCCATGGGGCTGCTCCCTGGTCACGTCCCGACGGCTGGCCCGGACCGATCCCACCGACCTGCTCCGGGACATCCTCGTCGTCAAGGAAGAGGATGAACTTGGCGACTAGGGGCAGGCCATGAAGGAACACAAGCAGATCCTCGGCCTGCAGATCATCACCAACGACAACGACGTGGCTGCCTACTGGCAGACGCTCATGGCGGCTCAGGAAGTCAAGGGAACCTCCCGGTACGTGCCCTGACCCCGAACGCGAACGACGAAGAACGCCTTCCGCTGTGGACCTCGACGAATACCAGACCACCTGCCTGCTCTACGCACCCGCCAAGCACCCCGCCGGCTGGAACCTCGAGCTGGCCGCGTTCGCAGCCGCGCTCCACACCGCGTTCCCCGACGTCCGCTACGAAACCCGGCAGGGCCGCCAACTGCGCCTCTCTTCCGGACCGTGACGCAAGACGGGATCGACTCGGGCTGACGCCCACACACCCAGAACCCGAAGGCCAGGGACCCACTACACGCTTGACAAGCCTTGCCCTCATGAGTACGGGTATTCCTGCGTCAGGGGTAGGTTGCCCACGTTCGCTCCTCACAGGCACTCCCGCACCGGGTTCAGCCAGCGCGTTGACCGGGGCATGCACCGTCCGGCTGCCCATCACGACCGCGCCGGGATCCTCGCCCCAGCCCTTCGACTCTCGGACCAGCCAACGCAACAGGCCATAGATGGCCTGGCCTGTGCCGTCCCCGCCGTTCACCGGGCAGACTGCTGGTGATGAGTATGCCGCGGAAGCGGTGGGCGCCACCGCCAGCTCGGCATGACGGTCATCGGGTGGTGAGCATGCCCTCGCGCAGCCGGGTCAGGGTGCGGGTCAGCAGGCGGGAGACGTGCATCTGGGAGACGTCGAGACGTTCGCCGATCTGGGCCTGAGTGAGTTCCTCCACGAACCGCAGGTGAATGATCTGCCGGTCCCGCTCGTTGAGTTCATCGATCAGTGGGCCCAGGGCGTGGAAGTCCTCCACCAGTTCCAGGGCCTGGTCCTCGGTGCCGATGAAGTCCTGGAGGACGGTTTCGCCGTCGTCGCTGTTGCTGATGGCTGCGTCCAAGGACGCCGAGTTGTAGCCGTTGGACGCCAGCCGGGCCTCGGCGACCTCCTCCTCAGGAAGGCTCATCAGCTCCGCCAGTTCTTTGACCGTTGGGTTACGGCCCAGACAGCTCTGGAGTTCCTCGGTGGCGCGGGCCAGCTGGACGCGGGCCTCCTGAAGGCGGCGCGGTACATGCACGGCCCAGGTGGTGTCGCGGAAGAACCGCTTGATCTCACCCACGATGTAGGGGATGGCGAAGGAGGTGAACTCGACCTCGCGGGACAGTTCGAACCGGTCGATCGCCTTGATCAGCCCGATCATGCCGACCTGGACAATGTCCTCCATCTCCTGCTGGCCACGGCAGCGGAACCGGCCCGCCGCATACCGGACCAGAGACATGTTCATCTCGATTAGCGTGTTGCGCGCATAGCTGTACTCCGTCGTGCCCTCTTCCAGTTGCTGCAATTGGTCGAAGAAGGGCCTGGACAGTTCGCGGGCGTCCTTGGGTGCTACCTGGCAGGGATCGACGACTTCCGGCAGCCCAGCCATGTGTGTTCCGGAAGTGCTCATGAGTGCCATCCCTGGATCCCTCCCATGTCGCGACGGTTGCTTGCAGGCCGACAGCAGCGCGGATACCCCGGCCTCGTCGTTCTACTCTCGGTACCAATGCCCGCGCCGCAGAACCGGCCACCATCACCGACCACGTCCCCCACCGGACCAGTCCCCGGGCATCACGCCGCTCCCAACGGGGCAGGCTGATCGCATGCCGTCCCGACCTCAGCGCGCCACAGGCACCTGAGCCGCCCCGGGTTCGGTAGAGATGGCGGCCTGCCCCGAGTTCAAGCAGGCCCTTTGCCAACGTGCTGGGCAGACAGCGGGTCTGTCCGGCGAATGAGGTAGGCCGTTTGGGGCCGTTGCATGCCGTCGCCGCGCCCGGCGGCCGGATGCTCTTCGTCAGTTCCATCGCCGCCTACCGGGGTTCGGGCACCGGCACCTACGCGGCAGCCAAGGCCGGACTGCATCCGTACGCCCACCACCTGGCCCGGTGCCTGGGCCCGCGCGGCATCGCCGTGTACGTGGTCGCGCCGCGGTATGTCGAGAATGCCGCGTTCTTCAGCGACACCGTGGACGAGGCCCGGCGACAGAGGCTCGTCGCCGGAACGGTGACCGGTAGGCCCTGGATACCGGGCGACGTGGCCGCGGCCCTGCACCGACCGGCCTCGCCCGGCGCCGGGCATGTCACCTCACAGGTCATCCAGGTCAACCGCGTTGCCGAGCACGGCCATTGGAGGGCTTGGCAGTCAGTTCCGGCCGCTGCGCGGGAATTCGCGGTCCTTGTGGAGGTGGACTCCGTCGGGAGACGGGAGGTGTCGCGGCGGAAGGGCCGCCTCCGAGGTGTTGACGCGGGGCAGTGCGTAGGGGTGCTGCGCCACCAGCCAGGTGAGCATCCGCTCGCGGACCGCGACCCGTACCGCCCAGATGTCGTCGGAGTCCTTCGCGGTCATCAGCGCCCGCACCTGGATGGTGTTCGGCGTGGTGTCCGTCACCACCAGGCTGTAGGCGCGGCCGTCCCAGGCCGGGCTCTCGCGCAGGATGTCATACAGCTTCTCGCGCATCGCCTCGACGGGTGCGCCGTGGTCGAGGTGCCAGTGGACGGTCCCGGTCATCTGCGGCGTGCCGCGCGACCAGTTCTCGAAGGGTTTGGAGGTGAAGTACGACACCGGCATGGTGATCCGGCGCTCGTCCCAGGTCCGCACCGTCAGAAAGGTCAGGGTGATCTCCTCGACCGTGCCCCATTCGCCGTCCACGACGACCGTGTCGCCGATGCGCACCATGTCACCGAAGGCGATCTGCAACCCGGCGAACAGATTCGACAGGGTCGACTGGGCGGCGACGCCGGCCACGATGCCGAGGATGCCAGCCGATGCCAGCAGCGAGGCGCCGGCCGCACGCATCGCCGGGAAGGTCAGCAGCATCGCGGCGATCGCCACGACCATGACGATCGCGGAGACCACCCGCATGATCAGTTCGACCTGAGTGCGCACTCTGCGCACCCGGGCCGCGTCCCGGTGCGCCCGGGCGTAGCGGCTGTAGCTGGTCTCGACGACCGCACCGGCGATCCGGATCACCAGCCAGGCGGCGGCGCCGATCAGCACAAGCGTCAGGGTCCGGCCGATGCCGGCCTGGTGCCGTTCCAGGAGCTTCGCCTGGTCGTACGACCCTCGCAGCAGGGCGGCGCACAGCACAAGCTGGTAGGGAAAGCGGGCGCGGCGCAGCAGCCCCCACAGCGGTGTGTCGTGGTGGCGTTCGTCGGCCTTGCGCAGCAGCCGGTCGCTGGCCCAGCCGATGGCCAGGGTGAACAGAACCGAGCCGCCGATCACGAACAAGGGCCGGAGTAGACTCTCCATGCCTGAGCTCCTAACCGGCGCTCTCCGGGCATGAACATGTGAGTTCCGCGTGTTCCTGGGTAGGGCGCCTCGGGCGGTCCCGCACGGCTGGCACCATGACCTTGCCGCCCGGCCACCCGGCAGCAGGCACTCGACGCGCCGCGGCGCCAGGTACCGGCCTCGCCGCTCACCTGCAACAACTACTTCGCCAGCCGCGAGCAGGCGATCGTCTGCGCTGTTACCGCGGACCGGGAGGCGCGCATCGCGGCGGCGGTCGCGGTGCTCCTGGCTGACGCCGTCACCGAAGCAGTGGTCGAGCAGTACACGAACACCGGCGAGCGCAAACGCCAGGCGCTGCTGCTGATCACCACCCAGACCGCGCTGCGCGGCGCGTTCCTCGACACCACCGTCGGCATCGAGCCCCCTCTCACGGCAGTGATCGCCGAACGCCTGGACGACGCCGAAGCGCACACAGCTCCCGTCCTCGCGGCAAGCGTGGCCGCGGCAGTTCGCATCGCGCTGGCGGGCCGGCTCCGGTCGGCCCAGAATGCAGAGGCCGCCGAGGATTTCGCCGCCGGAGGGCTGGTCGTACCCTCCGGCCACCTGCCACCAGCTCCACACGGCACTGGCCCCGCTCGCGCCCGCGTTCGACGCCGCTGAGCAACACATCCAGCCGTGCCACCGAACCAACCCGGGCAACCGCTGAAACAGTAGATCCGGAACATGCCGATGCACCTGGCCATCGTCCTCGGCAGCCGATTCAATGCAGATGACACCATGCCAGGTCGTGATCTACGGCTGGAGTAGTGGTCTGAGTTCCGCGCGCCCTTGGGCGGCGCGGCCGGGTAGGTTCGACGAGAGTCAGTCGTCGTCGGCGATGAAGTCTGTTATCGCGGCAGCGACAGCTTCGGGCTCCTCGTCGGGGGTGAAGTGTCCAGCGTCGGGCGCGACGATTCGGGTGGTGTTGTCGGCCCATGGACTGATGGAGGCAGACATGTCCGGAACGGGGCCGTGGCTGCTGGAGATTCCGAGGATGGGCACGGTCAGGCGCCGCCACTTGAGCGCCTCGCGGTTCTTGCGGGCTGACTCCGCGGCGTCTCGGTAGTACGCGAGGGAAGTGCGCAGGCTGCCGTCGACGGCGACGGCCGCCGCACAGTGGTCGAGCTCGGCGTCGTCGAACGTGTCGGGAGACAGGGCCTTCACCTTCAGGAACCAGCCGATGTACTCGCGTTCGCGGCCGACTAGTAGGACTCCGTTAGGTCTGTGTGGCGACCTTGTTCAGGGGCATGGTGAGTGTGTGGACGCACATGAAGTGAACC
>NZ_MLYN01000126.1:0-593 GCF_001866675.1 Streptomyces sp. MUSC 14 | reverse complement strand
GGCACTCATGGCCAGTCAACATGCGACGACCTCCCGCTCGGTGTCCCCTCGACGTCATACTCATTGGCGAGCTCGGCGTGAATGGCGCCTCGAAGAGAAACGCCATTCACGCCTTGCCCTGTGTGCCGTAGTCCAATCAGGAGCTGAGCTGCGGAAGCCATTCCCAATCGCCGGGGTACTCGCGCAGCTGCGCGAATCCTGCGCTCAGGCAATACTGCAGGCTGGGGCCGTCAATCCGAATGAAGTCGCCGTCAGGAAGAGCTGGGCCAATCATTGACATCGTCCATGCTTCTCCCCCTTCCTTCATTCTGAGCTCATCGACTTTGATGAGCGTTGAGACACCCGCATGACCAAGTCTCTCAAGGAGTGGTTCGATGTCCATCATTCATCCTTTTCAGATCTTGCCAAGCGCCTTGGCGATGCTGGCGACGCTGGTTAGCCCGCCTGCGTGCTTGCCCTTACTGGCCCGCAGGACGATGGTCTCAAGTTCCTGGCTGGTTGGCCTGTTCGCGATATTGTTGTCCTGGAAAAGCTTTTCTGCGATGGCTACCGTGGTTCGCTTATTTCCGTCGTCGTACATGTGGGCCCCAGCC
>NZ_MLYN01000125.1:0-1556 GCF_001866675.1 Streptomyces sp. MUSC 14 | reverse complement strand
CCCTCATCACCCGGCTCAACACCCTCCGGCGCCGGCACCCCGCGCTACAGCGCCTGCGGAATCTGCGTTTCCACCCGACCGACAACGACGCCGTGCTCGCCTACAGCAAGAGCACGGGGACGGACACGGTCATCGTGGTCGTCAACCTCGACCCGCATCACACCCAGGAGGCCACGGTCTCGTTGGACATGCCGCAACTCGGCCTGGACTGGGACGCCGCCCTGTCCGTACACGACGAACTGACGGGCGAGACGTTCCACTGGGGCAGGACCAACTACGTGCGTCTCACGCCCGGCGACGCGCCGGCGCACCTGCTCCACGTCGGGCGATCGACGCCCCAGATCGGAGGGCCCGCAGCGTCATGACCGTCAACGAACCCGTACCCGACACGTTCGAGGACACGCCCGCGGGGGACCGTGACCCGGACTGGTTCAAACGCGCCGTCTTCTACGAGGTCCTGGTCCGCTCCTTCCAGGACAGCAACGGCGACGGCATCGGCGACCTGAAGGGCCTGACGGCGAAGCTGGACTATCTGCAGTGGCTCGGTGTGGACTGCCTGTGGCTGCCGCCGTTCTTCAAGTCACCGCTGCGGGACGGCGGTTACGACGTCTCCGACTACACGGCCGTCCTGCCCGAGTTCGGCGACCTCGCCGACTTCGTGGAGTTCGTGGACGCCGCCCACCAGCGCGGCATGCGCGTCATCATCGACTTCGTCATGAACCACACCAGCGACCAGCACCCGTGGTTCCAGGAGTCCCGCAGGAATCCCGACGGCCCCTACGGCGACTACTACATGTGGGCCGACGACGACAAGCGGTACGAGGACGCCCGGATCATCTTCGTCGACACCGAGGCCTCCAACTGGTCCTTCGACCCGGTGCGCGGCCAGTACTACTTCCACCGCTTCTTCTCGCACCAGCCGGACCTCAACTACGAGAACCCCGCCGTGCAGGAGGAGGTCCTGGCGGCCCTGAAGTTCTGGCTCGACCTCGGCATCGACGGGTTCCGGCTGGACGCGGTCCCCTATCTCTACGCCGAGGAGGGCACCAACTGCGAGAACCTGCCCGCCACGCACGCCTTCCTCAAGCGCGTCCGCCGGGAGATCGACGCGATGTACCCGGACACCGTGCTGCTGGCGGAGGCCAACCAGTGGCCCGAGGACGTCGTCGACTACTTCGGCGACTACGGCACCGGCGGCGACGAGTGCCACATGGCCTTCCACTTCCCCGTCATGCCACGCATCTTCATGGCCGTACGCCGCGAATCGCGCTACCCGGTCTCGGAAATCCTCGCCAAGACCCCCGCGATCCCCTCGAAGTGCCAGTGGGGCATCTTCCTGCGCAACCACGACGAGCTCACCCTCGAAATGGTCACCGACGAGGAACGCGACTACATGTGGGCCGAATACGCCAAGGACCCGCGGATGCGCGCCAACATCGGCATCCGCCGCCGCCTCGCCCCCCTCCTCGACAACGACCGCAACCAGATCGAACTGTTCACCGCGCTCCTGCTCTCCCTGCCCGGCTCGCCGATCCTCTACTACGGCGACGAGATCG
>NZ_MLYN01000124.1:0-1196 GCF_001866675.1 Streptomyces sp. MUSC 14 | reverse complement strand
CGCCGGAGGGTGTTGAGCCGGGTGATGAGGGGGGCGATGCTGCGGCCGTCCCGTTCGGCGGACTCCCAGTCGCGGGGCCGGAGTTGGTACTTCTCGGAGTGGAGGTACTCCTCGCTGCCGTCCTTGAGCGGGGTGTTCTCGCACAGTTCGTAGCCGCTGTAGAGGCCCCAGGCGGGGGAGAGGGTGGCGGCGAGGACGGCGCGGACCTCGAAGGCGGGGCGGCCGCCGTGCTGGAGGTAGGCGTGCAGGATGTCCGGGGTGTTGGCGAACAGGTTCGGCCGCATGTACGCGGCGGCCTCGCCCGTCAACTCGGTGAGGTGTTCGGTGAGTTCGTGCTTGGTGTTGCGCCAGGTGAAGTAGGTGTAGGACTGCTGGAAGCCGATCTGGGCGAGGGTGTGCATCATCGCGGGGCGGGTGAAGGCCTCGGCGAGGAAGATGACGTCCGGGTCGGTGCCGTTGACCTCGGCGATGACCCGTTCCCAGAACACGACGGGTTTGGTGTGCGGGTTGTCGACCCGGAAGATCCGCACCCCGTGGTCCGTCCAGTGCCGCAGGATCCGCACGGTCTCGGCGACCAGGCCGTCCAGGTCGGCGTCGAAGGCGACGGGGTAGATGTCCTGGTACTTCTTCGGCGGGTTCTCCGCGTAGGCGATGGTGCCGTCGGCCCGGTGGTGGAACCAGTCGGGGTGCTTGTCCACCCAGGGATGGTCCGGGGAGCACTGCAGCGCGAAGTCGAGGGCGACCTCCATCCCCAACTCCCCGGCCCGGCCCACGAAGTGGTCGAAGTCCTCGAACGTGCCCAGCGCCGGGTGCAGGGCGTCGTGGCCGCCCTCGGGGGAGCCGATCGCCCACGGCACCCCGACGTCGTCCGGACCGGCGGCGAGGGTGTTGTCGGGGCCCTTGCGGAAGGTCGTGCCGATGGGGTGGACCGGCGGCAGGTAGACGACGTCGAAGCCCATCGCGGCGATCGCCTCCAGCCGGCGGGCGGCCGTACGGAAGGTGCCGTGGGGCTGCTCGGCGGTGCCCTCCGAACGCGGGAAGAACTCGTACCACGACCCGAACAGCGCCCGCTCCCGCTCCACCAGCAGCGGCATCGCCTCGGAGGCCGTGACCAGCTCCCGCAGCGGATGACGCGCCAGCACCGCCGCCACCTGAGGCGACAGCGCCGGCGCCAGCCGGGCCCGCACCGACAGGGA
>NZ_MLYN01000123.1:0-4098 GCF_001866675.1 Streptomyces sp. MUSC 14 | reverse complement strand
CGGCCACTCACGCTCCCCCGCAAGAACCTCAACAGCCCCCGCCGACCAGTCCACATGCGACGACACCTCACCCACATGCAACGTACGCGGCATCAACCCATGACGCATCGCCATCACCATCTTGATCACCCCACCCACACCCGCAGCCGCCTGCGCATGACCGATATTCGACTTCAACGAACCCAGCCACAACGGCGAACCCACCCCACGCCCCTGACCATAGGTCGCCAACAGAGCCTGCGCCTCGATCGGATCACCCAACCTCGTCCCCGTACCATGCGCCTCCACCACATCCACATCACCCGCCGACAAACCCGCATTCACCAACGCCTGACGAATCACCCGCTGCTGCGACGGACCATTCGGCGCCGTCAGACCATTCGACGCACCATCCTGATTCACCGCCGAACCCCTCACCCTCGCAAGAACCGGATGACCAAGCCGAACAGCATCCGACAACCGCTCCACCACCAGCAGACCCACACCCTCCGACCAACCAGTACCGTCCGCGGCATCACTGAACGCCTTGCACCGGCCATCCGGCGACAGACCCCGCTGCCGAGCGAACTCGACGAAGACCATCGGCGTGGACATCACGGTGACGCCACCGGCGAGGGCCAGCGAGCACTCCCCCGAGCGCAGCGCCTGAGCCGCCAGATGCAAGGCGACGAGAGACGAGGAGCACGCCGTGTCGATCGTGACGGCCGGGCCCTCGAAGCCGAACTCGTACGAGACCCGGCCGGACAGCACACTGCCCGCGCTGCCGGTGAGGATCGACCCGGTCAGTTCGTCGGGCACGGCGCCGATCGGCGGGGCGTAGTCGTGGTACATCATGCCGGCGAACACCCCGGTCGGGCTGCCGCGCAGTGCGCCCGGGTCGATCCCGGCCCGTTCCAGCGCCTCCCACGCCGTCTCCAGCAGCAACCGTTGCTGCGGGTCCATCGCGGTGGCCTCCCGGGGCGCGATGCCCCAGAAGCCGGAGTCGAAACCGTCCGCGTCGTGGAGGAAGCCGCCACCCCGGGCGTATGTGGTGCCCGGGTGGTCGGGATCGGGGTGGTAGAGGCCGCCGAGGTCCCAGCCGCGGCCCTCAGGGAAGCTTGAGATGGCATCGGTGCCGTTGGTGACGAGCTCCCACAGGTCTTCCGGCGAACGGACTCCGCCGGGGTATCGGCAGGCCATGCCCACGATCACCACCGGGTCGTCGTCGGCGCCCACCGTCGTAAACCCGGCAGCCGGGCCTGCGGTTGCCGGGACAAGCCGCTCCCGCAGGTAGCCGGCCAGGCCCGTCGGCGTGGGGTAGTCGAAGATGGTGGTAGCGGGCAGGCGCAGACCGGTCGCGGTGTTGAGACGGTTGCGCAGCTCCATTCCGGCAAGCGAGTCGAAGCCCAGTTCACGGAAGGTGCGATCGATGCCGATCGCGTCGACCGCGCCGTTTCCGAGCACGGTTGCCGCTTCGGCGCGGACGATCTTCAGCAGTGTCTCCAGCTGGTCTGCCTCGTTCGTGGCGGCCAGCGTGAGGCGGCTCGGTGCCGCGGCGCCGGTGTCGCGGTGGCCCGCACGGGGCAGGCGCACCAGGCCCCGCAGCAGTGGGGGCACCTCGGCGGTGGAGGTCGCGGTCGCCCGTACGGTGGCGAGATCGAGCCGCAACGGTGCGAGCAGCGGTTCGCCAAGGCGCAGGGCGAGGTCGAAGAGAGCCAGTCCCTCATCGTCGGTGAGCGTGCCCACACCCGAGCGGGCCATCCGCGCCAGGTCGGTGCCGGCCAGCCCTACCGCCATGCCGCCTCGCTGGTCCCACAGGCCCCAGGCCAGTGAGGTGGCGGGCAGGCCGAGGTCGTGACGGTGCCGGGCGAGCGCGTCGAGGTAGGTGTTGGCCGCGGCGTAGTTGGCCTGCCCCGCGGCACCGATCAGGCCGGAGATCGACGAGTAGAGGACGAACGCGGTCAGCGGCTGATCCATGGTCAGTTCATGCAGGTTCGCCGCCGAGACGGCCTTCGCGGCGAGCACGGCGTCCAGGCGTTCCGGCGTGAGGGCACCGAAGACGCCGTCGTCCAGCACACCGGCCGCGTGCACGACGGCGGTGAGGGGCCGATCGTCGGGGACAGTCGAGAGCAGGGTGCGCAGGGCGTCGCGGTCGGCGGTGTCACAAGCGACGGCGGAGACCTCGGCGCCCGAGGCCGCGAGGTCGGCAAGCAGCCCGGCGGCTTCGTCACCGGCCGGCCCGCTCCGGCTGACCAGCAACAAGTGACGCACCCCGTACGCGGCCACCAGGTGCCGGGTGACCAGTCGGCCGAGACGGCCGAATGCCCCGGTCACCAGCACGGTGCCAGCAGCGAGCTCCGGGTGCGGCGGCTCGGTGTCCGGCACCGGTATGCGTACCAGCCTCGGGACCAGGATGCCGTCGCCGGTCAGGGCCAGTTGCGGTTCGCCGGTCGCCACGGCCTCGGGTAACCGGTGTGCGGCCCGACCATCCGGGAGGTCGGCCAGGATCAGCCGACCGGGGTGTTCGGTCTGCGCCGTGCGCAGCATGCCCCAGGCGGGCGCGTTGGTCAGGTCGGTGAGCTCGGCTCCGGCCGCGGACACGGCTCCGGTCGTGACCACGACCAGCCGCGACTGCGCCGTCTGGTCGGCGGCGAGCCATCGCTGGGCGAGGGACAGCGTGCGACGGCTGTCCTCGATCAGGTCGCGGGTGCACGGCAGGGTCGTGACGACGGTCGCAGGCACTGGCGCGGCCAGCAGGGCTTCCAGGTCGGCGTACACCTCGACGCGTCGGCCGGCCAGGACCAAGGCTGCGGCCAGATCGTCCGGGTCGTCGCCGAGCACACCCCAGGTCTCAACGGCGGGAGCAGCCGCGGTGTCCCGGGGCTCCCAGCGGATCCGGAACAGATTGTCGTACCCTCGCCCGCCCTCCCGGCGCAGGGCCGCCGTCGAACCGGTGCGCAGACTCAGCGACTCGACCGAGGCGACCGGGCCGCCCAGCGGGTCGGCGAGCACCATCGCCACCGTGTCGGGACCGGTACGCGTGATCCGCGCCCGCAGCCGCGTCGCGCCGGACGCGTACACAGCCATTCCGCTGAACGAGAACGGCAGCTTCGTGTCGGTGTCGGCGGCGAAGAGCCCCGCCAGGCCCGCTTGCACGGCCGCGTCCAGCAGGACGGGGTGCAAGCCGTGCGCCGACGCTTGGGTCGCCTGCTCGGGGGCGAGCTCGATCTCGGCGAACACGTCCGTCCCGTGCCTGCGGACCGCGCGAAGGCAGCGGAACACCGGCCCGTAGTCGTAGCCTCGCCCGGCCAACTCCCGGTACGCGTCGTCCACGTCGACCGTCTCGGCCTGTGCAGGCGGGTCCGTCCGCCACTCGGCGGGAGCGTGCGGCAGAGCGTTGGCGAGGACACCTTCGGCGTGCTCCAGCCACGGCTCTCCGGCAGCCGCGTTCGTCGGCCGCGAGTGGATGCGCACGGACCGCCGGCCGGTCTCGTCGCCCTGCCCCACCACGACCTGGATCTGCACGCCGCCGTTTTCGGGCAGCAGCAACGGCGTCTCCACGGTCAGCTCGTCGACGCCGGCGGCCCCGGTCACATGGGCGGCGTGCGAGGCGATCATGACGAAGGCGGCGCCGGGCACCATGACGGTGTCCAGTACGACGTGGTCGGCCAGCCAGGGCTGCATGTCGAGAGACAGCCGTCCGCTGAGCACCCAGCCCTTGTCATCGGCGAGTTCCACGGCCGCTCCGAGCAGCGGATGGCCGGCGGCGATGAGCCCGGCGCCGGCCAGACCGTCCGCAGAGACGCCGGACGGCAGCCAGTAGCGCTGCCGCTGGAACGGGTAGGTCGGCAGGTCGATGCGGGAGGCGCGGGTTCCCGCGAAGAAGGCCGTCCAGTCGACCGCCACCCCCGCCGCCCACAGACCACCCACCGCGTCCAGCAGGGTGCGCACCTCACCGTGGTCCCGGCGCAGCGCCGGGACCACGGTCACCGGCCGCCCGTCCAGGCACTCCCGCACCATCGGGGTCAACACAGCATCCGGACCCAGCTCCAGGAAACGCGTCACACCCAACCCGTCCAACTCCGCCACCGCATCCCCGAAACGCACCGCCTCACGCAC
>NZ_MLYN01000122.1:0-1359 GCF_001866675.1 Streptomyces sp. MUSC 14 | reverse complement strand
CAGCGGGACGAATGCGCATCTGATCGTGGAGGAGGCGCCGCAGGAGCCGGTGCTGGGTGTTGTGGGTGAGGGTGGTGTGGTGCCGTTGATGGTGTCTGCGCGGGGTGAGGGGGGTGTGCGGTTGTTGTCGGAGCGGTTGGCGGTGTTTTTGGAGCGGTATCCGGAGGTGTCGTTGCGGGGTGTGGCGGGGGCGTTGGCGGGGCGTTCGGTGTTTGAGCGTCGTGCGGTGGTGGTGGGTGGTTCGCGGGACGAGGTGGTGGCTGGGTTGCGGGCTGGTGGGCCGGGGGTGTTGTCCGGTGGGGGGCCGGTGTTGGGGGATCCGGTGTTCGTGTTTCCGGGGCAGGGTGCGCAGTGGGTGGGGATGGCGGTCGAACTCCTTGACTCTTCGCCGGTGTTCGCGGCTCGGTTTGCTGAGTGTGGGGCGGCGTTGGGTGAGTTTGTGGAGTGGTCGTTGGTGGATGTGGTGCGGGGGGTGGAGGGTGCGCCTGGGTTTGAGCGGGTGGATGTGGTGCAGCCGGTGTTGTGGGCGGTGATGGTGTCGCTTGCTGCTCTGTGGGAGTCGTATGGGGTGCGGCCTGCTGCGGTGGTGGGTCATTCGCAGGGTGAGATTGCTGCTGCGGTGGTGGCGGGTGCGTTGTCGTTGTTGGATGGTGCGCGGGTGGTGGCGTTGCGGTCGCGGGCGATCGTGGCGTTGGCGGGGCGTGGTGGGATGGTGTCGGTGGCGTTGGATGCCGTGGGTGCTGGGGAGTTGGCGGGGCGTTGGGCGGGTCGGGTGTCGGTGGCGGCGTTGAACGGGCCGACGTCGACGGTGGTGTCGGGTGATGCGGATGCGTTGGACGAGCTTGTCGCCTTCGCCGAGGCGTCGGGTGTCCGGGTGCGGCGTGTTGATGTGGATTACGCGTCGCATTCGGTGCATGTGGAGGCGATCGAGGCCGAGTTGGCGGAGGTGTTGGCGCCGGTTGAGGCGTTGGTGTCTTCGGTTCCGTTCTTCTCGTCGTTGGAGGGGGCGCGGGTTGAGGGTGCGGTGTTGGACGGGGGGTATTGGTATCGGAATCTGCGGCACATGGTTGATTTCGAGGCGGCTGTGGGGGCGTTGGTGGGGGCGGGGTATCGGGCGTTCGTGGAGGTGAGTCCGCATCCGGTGTTGGTGGTGCCGTTGGAGGAGACGGTGCTGCGGCATGATGTGGAGGGTGGGTTCGCGGTGCTGGGGACGTTGCGTCGGGATCATGGTGGTCTCGGTGATGTGGTGGCGGCGGTGGGGCGGGCGTTCGTCGAGGGTGTGGTCGTGCATGCGGATCGTGTGGTGCCGCATCCGGACCTGCCGACGTATCCCTTCCAGGGCGACCACCACTGGCTGAC
>NZ_MLYN01000121.1:0-305 GCF_001866675.1 Streptomyces sp. MUSC 14 | reverse complement strand
TCGGTGGCCCCGCGGAGGCGAGCGCGGCCATCCCGCCCTCCCGCCAGGCACGCCGCCAGCGTTCCACCGACCGCTCACTCACCCGCAGATCCCTCGCGATCACCGCGGTTCTCTCACCGCGGCCGAACCGTTCACCCGCCTCGTACCGGATCCGCTCGCGAAACCGCCGCCGCTCCGCGGTCAGCCCACCACCCTGCGCGTACCGCATACCACCCGGCCTACCGCAGGGATCACCACACGTCACCACCCCCGACACCAACCCGAAGAGCTCAGTGAGCCGTTTTCATCATGAATAGCCGCAGGTC
>NZ_MLYN01000120.1:0-3208 GCF_001866675.1 Streptomyces sp. MUSC 14 | reverse complement strand
GGTCGCCGTCTGAATCTCGACCGCAAGACTGTGCGCCGCTTCCGCGACACCGACCTCGACGGACTGCTGGCCTCTGCCCGCGACCGACGCCCCAACGGCGTGCTGGAGCCATTCAAGGCATACCTCAATGCCCGTTTCACCGAGACCCAGGGCCAGGTCAGCGGCACCCGCCTGTTCCTGGAGATCCACGAGCGCGGCTACCGGGGCAGCCGCCAGGTGGTCCGCAAGCACCTCGCCGCCCTGCGGGAGGGCACCGCCGAGCCGGTCCGGGCCGACATCCCCAGTCCGCGCAAGATCACCTCGTGGATCATGCGGCCCCGCGACCCTCTCACCGAGAGCCAGGACAAAAGGCTGCTGGAGGTCCGGCTCGCCTGCCCGGACATCACTCGTGCCTGCGACCTCGCCCGCACATTCGCCGATCTCGTCCGTCACCGGCGCGGATACCTTCTTCTGGAGTGGATCCGCCAGGTAGAGCAGGACGCTCCGAAGCCGATGCAGGGCTTCGCCGGCTCCCTCCGCCAGGACCTCGACGCCGTCACCGCCGGCCTCACCCTCCCGTGGAGTTCTGGTGTCGTCGAAGGCCATGTGAACCGGGTTAAGGCGATCAAGAGGGCCATGTACGGACGCGCCAGCTTCCGATTACTACGGACTCGAATCCTCGCTGGTGCGAAGCCCCGGGGCGGTCAGGGACTCCAACCGGCCACCACCCGCTCGGCCACCGAGAACTCGGTCCCGCAGTCCGGACAGGCCGCTCGCCCGAACAGGTAACGGACGCCATAAGCCAGGCCTTCCTGCCCGTCCGCCATTGCCCGCGTGAACAACCTCCGCGGCAGCCCTTCCAGTTCCTGCACTCGCGCCGGTTGGAGGGGTGACTTTTGCACCTCTCGAAGCGCGTAGTCGTCGCTGCAGCAGAAGAAGTCGTCCTGCCCGATGACGACGAACACGTTGACGCCGCAGTACGGGCAGTCGACCTCGTACTCCCCAGTCTGCAGGCCGTCCAGGCAGCGATCCCAGACCTCAACGCCCTCGAAGGAGAGCAGAGCCTGCAGCAGGTTCACGTATTCCTCGACCTCGACCGTTTGACTCAAGCGGCGATCAGCGAGGCCGTGCAGAACCGCTATCGGAGCCGAGAAGAGCGCGAGAGGGCTGTCGGGCTCGGACAGCCCAGGCGAACAGGCAACGATTGCTCCCGCCGCCAGCAGCACCCAGCCCAGCGTCTCCTGGCTGCCTGCGGTCGCGATCTCGGCCAAGCGCGGAAGAGCTGCGAAGCTCGCGGTGAAGGCGGTATCCAGCTGCGGACACAGGTGGTCCATCAGCTCGGACCACACACCGCTCGGGTTGGCCTCGAACCGGTCCAAGAGACCAGGCACGTGTTCCGCGGAACCGCACGCGTCGGTGAGCCTCGACCAGTCCGTCATGCGTTCATCCAACCAGGCGGCTCCGGACGGACCGCACCGGGTCGAGCGACTCCAAGATCCTTCACGGAATCGCGGCCAGAGCCAGTCTCAGACAGTGCCCTCGTCCGGCTTGCCGAGGAGAGCCAATTCTTCTTCGGTCAGGCGCAGGCTTCCGGCGGCGATGTTCTCCGCGAGGTGTGCCGGGTTCGTGGTACCGGGAATGGCCAGCACGTGCGGACCGCGGTGGAGGGTCCAGGCGAGCCGCACCTGGGTCGGCGTGGCGTTGTGGGCGCGAGCGACGGAGCGGACCCGCGCGTCGTGCTCCTGGCCTGCGGCTGCCTCGCGCCGCAGGCCGGAGACTGCGAAGAACGGGACGAAGGCGATGCCCTGCTCCCCGCACAGGTCCACCAGCCCGCTCTCGTCGGCACGGCGCCAGTCCAGGCCGTAGGAGTTCTGCACGCAGACTACGGGCGCAATCTTCTGGGCCTCGGTCACGTGCTCAGGCAGGACAGCGGAGAGCCCGAGGTGCCGAACCAGGCCGGCCTCGCGGAGCTCGGCGAGAGCGCCGAAGTGCTCGGCGATCGAGGCCGTGCGGGCGCCGCCGGCGCGCAGGTTCACCACGTCCAGGCAGTCCCGACCGAGCTGACGCAGGTTCTCCTCCACCTGGCCACGCAACTGATCGGGGCGGACCGTGTCGAGCCACTCGCCGGAGGGATCACGCCCCGGGCCGACCTTGGTCACCACGACCACATCGCCGGACCAGGACGAGAGGGCGCGGTTGATGAGCTCGTTCGCGGACCGCAATGGTGAGAAGTAGAAGGCGGCCGTGTCGACGTGGTTGACCCCCTGCTCGAACGCGCTGTGCAGCAGGCCGACGGCGACATCGCGGTCGATCGGCGCGCCGTCTGAGTTGCCCATCATGCCGTTGCCCGTCAGCCGCATCGCGCCGTAGCCGATGCGATTCACCTCCAGGTCCCTGCTGCCGCTGCTGCGCTCACCGTGCTCCTTCACCCGTCGGTTCGTCAGGTCCCGGAGTATGGGGCCGTCACGGTGTACTGCGACAGGTCTTTTGGCTGGGCGAAACGTCACATCTCTATCGGGAACTAACCATCGCCGCACTGCCGTTGGACCTGGCAAGAGAGCGTCGGTCGGGAGAAGCATTCAGACCTTGTGCCGCTGCCCTGCCGAGGCGGCAGACGGCGGAGGCTGCGTCCCGTGCAGGCGGGCAAAGCGATCACCACCCCGCCGGTCGAACGTGGCTCAGACGAGCCAGAAGGAACGCAACCTGCCGGGGCAGCGAGTGGGGAAGCGAGGCGAGCAGGTCCGTCCCGTGCCTGAGTACAGGGTCCCATCAACCACCCCCGGCGGAGACGGCGAGCAGATCTTCCGCAAGCACTTCAGGGCGTTCCGCCCGCTGGTGGCCGCCATCGCCCTCGGCACGGCCGCAGGCGTGCACTCCCAGGTACGCAGCACCCTGCACGCCCGCACCGCCACACGGCTCCTGCCCCGCGTACGGGACACCGCACTCGTCACCCTGGGCCGCACCCAAGGCGAGATCCACGCAGGGCTGTTGGCCGCCGTCACAGCCGCCCGCCTCACCGCCCAGCACAGCCCCCACGCGGACGTGTGGGCACGGACCGTCAAGGTCCACGGCGTCGAGACCGCACACCGCGCCGTACAGGATCTCGCGCCCCTGGTGGGAGCAAGCGGCTTCCGGGCCAACTCCCCGATCAGCAGGGCCCGCGCCGACCTCGGCGGGCTGCTGTACGCGACGGCATCCATGACGCCCTGCTCCGCTCGGTCGGCCGCAC
>NZ_MLYN01000012.1:0-48898 GCF_001866675.1 Streptomyces sp. MUSC 14 | reverse complement strand
GATCCCGTACACCACGACAAGGGACACCATCGTTTCTGGCAGCGCATTACTCTCACGCTCGACCACTTATTTTTGCTTTACATCTGTGCATGGGGGGCCGCAGATGTCGTTTCGTCATGCCGTCACCCGTGCCTGGAAAGGAATTCGGGTGACTCCTCGTATGCGCAGGATGCTCCCCGTCGCGGGGGTTGCTGCCGTGCTGGCGCTGGCAGGTACGCCGATGCTCGCGTCCGCCGACCCGCAGCCGACAGGGGGAACTGCCGGGGCCACGCCGCCGTCCGCGGTGGAGGACTACGCCTATCCGAACGCGGATCAGATCCAGCGGGACAAGGGCATCAAGCTGATCAAGGGCGACGGGCACATCACCCTCGCCACGTGCGACGACTCCGCCCAGCAGGTCAAGGTCCTCACCGTGCAAGGGCAGAGCGGCAATCAGCAGGGCGCGTACTGCTTCAAGGCGAGCGCGAAGTCGGGGTATCTCACCCTGGAACTGGCGCGGGTGTTCGCGCTGGAGACCGCCGACCACCCGATCAGCGCGGACCTGAGGCCGCAGGCGGATCCCTCGGCGCCGGTGAAGACGGTGACCGTGGACAAGAACGGCTACCAGAGCGTGGGCGAGGGCGCGGCCGGTGGCGCACCGACCGTGCTGCTGGAACTGCGGGTCACCGGCTGACCGGCCCATCCGCCTGCCTGCCCTCTCCTCTCCCGCACGACAGCAAGGAATTCTTCATGTCCGGCTTTCGTCCACGCACCGCGTGGACCGGCGGCCTTGTCGCCGCCACCTCGCTGGCCGTCGCCCTGACCGCCGCACCCGCGACCGCAGTATCCGGCCCGACAGCCTCTGACACGGTCTCGGCCGCCACCGCCCGGCTCGATGCCGGTGGTCAGCGCGGCTGTTCGGCCACCCTGGTCGCCGCGCAGTGGCTGCTGACCGCCGCGAGCTGCTTCACCGACACACCCGGCGGCACGCTCACGTCCGGAGCGCCGAAGCTGAAGACGACCGCCACCATCGGTGGCAGCGCCCAGCAAGTCGTGAACCTGGTGCCGCGCACGGACCGTGACGTGGTGATGGCCCAACTGGCCAAGCCCGTCAGCGGTATCACCCCCGTCCAGTTGGCGGCCGCCGCGCCCGCCGCCGGGGACGAGGTCCAGGCTGCGGGGTACGGGCGTACCCACGACGAGTGGGTGCCCGACCACGTCCACGCGGCCGCATTCACCGTCCAGAACACCGCCGCCACCACCCTCGATCTGGCCGCCAAGTCCGACGGCGCCGCGATCTGCAAGGGCGACACCGGAGGTCCGGTACTGAGCACCACCGGAGCGGTCGTGGGTGTCAGCAGCCTGTCCTGGCAGGGTGGTTGTCTGGGCACCGACCCGGCGGAGACCCGGACCGGTGCTGTTGCCGCCCGGGTCGACGACCTCGCCTCCTGGGTCCAGCAGGTCGCCTACGCCCCCGTCTTCGCGGCCGCCCCGTGGAAGCACGCCGTGCAGATCACGGCCGGCTACTACGCGGGCGACTCCGCCGGCGGCACCCGCCACATGGACCTGATCGTCGTCTGGGACGACGGCAAGGTCACCCTCTACCAGGGCGGCTACGGCAACGACCCCGCCCGCCCCTTCGCCGCGGAACACCAACTGCAGCCCGAGAAGAGCATCTGGACCCACGCCGTCAACGTGACCAGCGTCAACACCGGGAGCGTTACCGACGGAGTGGTGGTGCGCTGGTCCGACGGCGAGATGACCCTCTACACATCCGTCGACGCCAAGGGCTTCCACGGCGAGAAGCAGCTCGCCCCGCCCCACAACACCGAATGGCAGGACGACGCCCAGCAGCTGACCGCCGGCCGGTTCACCGCGAACGGCCTGCGCGACGACCTGCTGGTCACCTGGAAGGACGGCCACGTCTCCCTCTTCAGCGACCTGGCGGCCAACGGGCTGAACAAGCAGACACAGACCGTCGCCAAGAACACCACCTGGACCCACGCGCAGATACTCGCCAGCGGCTCTTTCACCGGCAAGGCCACCGACGACCTGCTGGTGCGCTGGACTGACGGTGAGACCACCATCTACCCCGGCATGACCGGCAAGGGCCTGCCCGGCGAGATCAGGATCCGGCCCGAGAAGTCGTACTGGACCAACGCGGCCGCGATCACTGTCGGCGCCTTCAGCGCCGACACCAGCGCCAACGACATCCTCGTCCGCTGGAACGACGGCCACGTCAGCTACTTCACCGGCGTCGACGCCAAGGGCCTCCACGACGAGATCCAGCTCGCACCCGCCGGCTGACACACCCGGCGGCCCTCTGGGGGCGGCACCCGGACAAACGGCGAGCCGGCCCATGGTCCTCGCCTGCCCGGACGTCTCCGAGCGTGACTACCAGCTGAACACGGATGATATGAGAGACAGTTGAAGACGAAGAAGCCCGCGGGCATCGCGGTGAGAAGGGGTGTGCATGCGACACGGATGCTCTGTCTGTGTCTGCTGCCTCTTGCCCTCATAGTCGGCCTGCTCGGGAGCTCGGCCTCCCGCGCGACGGCCGACGGCACCCCGACCGGTGGCGGCAGTGCTGCCACCGACGAGGTGGCCGACCGCTCTCAGGCGCTCGACCTGTGGTCGTCGGGCGGCCCCGGGGTGCGTGCCGCCGCGGAAGTCGCTCTGACCGGCGGCGAAGACGGCGTACGGCACTTCCTCGACACGGTGAACGATGCCACGTTCCAGGACGAGCGCATCACCGTGGCCCAGCTCGCCAGCGTGGGCGGGCTGAACCTGCAAGAGGCCGCCCGAAAGGCTCTGGACGGAACCCAGAACGACCTCGAGGACTTCCTGGACGAGGGTTGGCAGGACCCGCTGTTCCAGGATCAACGGGTTCAGGTCGCGCAGATCATCGACGTGGGCGGCCCGGAGGTCCAGAAGGCCGGGCAGGCCGCGCTGAACGGGACGCCTGGGGACATCAAGGCGTTCCTGTCCACCGGTCAGTACGACCGGCGGGCGCAGGACGAGCGGGTCGAGGTCGCGCAGATCATCAGCGTGGGCGGCTCCAACGTGGTGGCGGCGGGCCGCATCGCGCTGAACGGCTCGGCCGAGGACATCCACGAGTTCCTGGAGGTCGGCCAGTACGTGGCGCGTGCCCGTGACCAGGAGCACGCCACGGTCGCGCAGCTGGCGGCGCAGGCCACGAAGGCCGGCGCCAAGGCGGCGGCGCAGACCAAGGCGGCCAAGGACGCCTCCACGCGGGCGGTGAAGGCGGCGAAGCTGGCCAGGGTGGCCGCGCAGAATGCGGCGGCCGAGACCCAGGCGGCCAAGAACGACTCCCTGCACGCCGCTTCGGCGGCAGGCCGGGCGGCGTCGGCGGCCAAGCAGGCCGCGGAGGCCGCGCAGGAGACGATCGACGCCGCGTCCGCCGCCAACAACTCCGCCCGGCTCGCGGCCAGCGCCGCCGAGCAGGCCGCTTCGGCCGCGGTGGGCGCCGCGCAGGCCGCATCCCGAGCCCAGAGCGCCGCAGCGGACGCGGCCAATGACGCGGGCAAGGCCTCCGCTGCGCGCAAGGCAGCCGAGGACGCCCGCACCGCGGCCAAGGGCGCACGGCTGGCGGCCGACGCCGCCACGCAGGCAGGCAACGCGGCGGCCGATGCCGGCAATGCGGCGAAGGCCGCCGCCGACGCCGGCAGCAACGCCGATGCCGCCGCGGACGCGGCCGATGCAGCCAACACCTATGCCACCCAGGCCGGTGTCCACTCGTCCGAGGCCGGTGCCGAGGCGGCGGCCGCCCACCGCCACGCGCAGGAGGCCAACCGCGCCGCGAACGCGGCCGCAGCATTGGCCGCGGAGTCTGCCGGTGCGGCGAACGACGCGCGCGATGCGGCCAACGCGGCGGCCACGCATGCGGACAACGCCGCGAAGGACGCCGATGACGCGGCAGCCCACGCTGGACAGGCGGCCACCGCCGCAGCCCAGTCCGCTGCCCACGCCAAGGCAGCCCAGGATGCGGCCGACGCCGCCACCACGGCCGTCGCCAAGGCCAAGAAGACCCACGACACCGCCGTCAAGATCGAGACGGAGGAACTGACCGAGCGCACCAACGCCGGTATCGCCCAGGCCAAGGACCTCAAGGCCAGGCAGGACCAGCGGGCAGCCGCGGACGCGGCAGCCGCCCAGCAGGTCAAGGACACCGACGACCAGGCCAAGAGCCTGGCGGTGCAGGCCGCGCAGCCCGGAGCCGACCCCAAGACCCTCGCCCCGGCCGGCCGCAAGGTCGCACTGGCGACGCTGGAGACCGGCGGACCCTGGAGCAGGGGCGCCGCCGAGGACGCCCTGACCGGTACCGACCAGGACGTCGTCGACTATCTCACCACCCGCCGCGACCAGGCCGTCCACCAGGACGACCGCTACCGGGTGCAGACCCTGGCCCAGGAGAGCTCCCTGGCCTCGGTGCGCAGCGCGGCCGAGGACGCGCTCAAGGGCAGCGACGAGCAGGTCTCGGCGTTCCTCGCCACCGGGCAGTACGAGGCCGGGGCGCAGGACTTCCGGGTGAACATCGCCCAGATCATCGACGCCGGCGGACCGGTGGTGCGGCAGACCGGCCGGGCCGCACTGGACTCCGACGACCCGCAGAAATTCCGGCAGTTCCTCACCAGCGGCCAGTACCAGGCGCGTACCCAGGACGAACGCGTCCGCGCCGCCCAGCTCGCCGACCCCAAGAACAGCGGCAGCGGCCCGGACGTGAAGTCCGCGGCCCGTATCGCCCTGGAGGGACCCGACGATCTGCTCGACCAGTTCATCCGGGTCGGGCAGTACAAGGCCCAGCGCCAGGACTTCCTCGGTGCCACCCACATCGCGCAGATCGCCCAGCTGATCGCGGACGCCGCCGGTGTCGCGGCCACCGCCCAGCAGAACGCCGCCGACGCCCACAGGGCCGCCGCCACCGCGGCGCGGGCCGAGGACCAGGCGGCCGACTGGGCGAAGAAGGCCGACGCGTCCGCCAAGCAGGCCAAGGGCTACGCCGACCAAGCGGCCCAGTCCGCCAAGGACGCGCAGGCCTCCGCCGACCGGGCGGCCGCCTCCGCCCACACCGCCGCCAAGGCCGCAGCTTCCGCCGACCAGGCCGCGAGCGACGCGGCCACCTCGGCCGTCGACGCCGCCGGCTCCGCCCAGTGGGCCCAGGCATCCGCCACCGCCGCCTACACCGCCGGAGCGCAGGCCCGCGCCTCCGAAATCGCGGCCGGTAAGGACTCCAAGGCCGCCGACCAGGCCTTCGCGGACGCCTTCAAGACGGCCGTGGAGAAGAAGGAAGCCGAACGCAAGGCCGCCGAGAAGGACACCGGAGCCCAGGCCGAAGCACGCTACCGCTGCGGCATGCTCGGCTGCGACGCCGTGGAACGCCCGGCCCGCTACTGCCAGCACAACGAGGTGCTGTGCGGCCTCGCCTCCATGGGCCCCGGTGCCGAGGTCGCGGCCGAAGAGCTATGGACCGTGGAGAAGGCCTTCGGCCTCGGAAACTGGTATCCCTGCAGCAAGGGCGACCTCGATGCCTGCACGCAAGTCGCTGAGGACCAGGCGTTCCGTAGCAAGTGGAAGCTCCTCGAAGAGGGGGTGGAAGCGCTTCAGGACCTGCGCCGCCTCCGCTACATGAAGGAGTGCACCCAGTGCTTCCCGGCCGGCACCGAAGTCCTGATGGCCGACGCTGACACCAAGAACATCGAAACCATCCACGCGGGTGACACCGTTCTGGCCACCGACCCACTCACCGGCCGCACCGCGCCCCGCAAGGTCAGCCGTCTCATCATCACCGACGGCGACAAACACTTCGACGAACTCACCATCACCACCCCCGACGGCCCCCGGAAACTCACCGCCACCTACGAACACCCCTTCTGGAGCCCCTCGGCACACCAGTGGGTCAAGGCCCACGACCTCACCCCCGGCAGCACCCTCCTCAGCACCGGTGGCACCCCCGTCCGCGGCCAGGCCAACCGCGCCTTCGACCAGCAGACCCGCACCTACAACCTCACCGTCGACGACCTCCACACCTACTACGTGCTGGCCGGCCGCACGCCGGTGCTGGTGCACAATTCAGGGTGCCCGGCGAATCTCGACGATGTCTGGCACGAGGGAAGTTTCCAAAACCCCGGGAGAAGCTTCCAATACCACTGGAAAAAGCACGGTGAGACATTGAATGTCCCGCCCGACAAGTATTTGCAGGATGCGACGGACTGGGCGAAGCGACTGGCCGAGCCGGGAGGCAAGAAGGGTTACAATCAGAAGAGGATGCCCTTCCCGGACGGTAATTGGGGCGTGAAGTACACCGATCCCCACGGGGGCATGGGCGGGATGATCGGGCCGGATGGACGAATCGTCTCCTTCTGGTACGACGAGAACCATTAGAAGCGGGGGAAGACATGATGCTCGGTTTCACGGACGCCTACACTCTCTGGCTCGACCTGCCGTTCCCCCGGAAGGGATCGACGAAGGACCTGATCCTGGCGCACAGCGATCTGGCGGAAGCCGACGAGTACGTGACGACCGTGGTCCGATTCGTGGAGAACGGCATCTTCAAGCCTGCTCCGGTCGACGTACCGGCGATGCTCGAAGAGTTGATGCAGCGAATCGATCGGCTCGGTGAAACGGCATCGGACGGCGACCAGGCCGTGGCCCGCTCACAACACGCATACGCGGCTCTCCTCGACCTCGTTTACCGGCAGTTCCTTGAGGCGGGAGATTCGCGTGAATAGCGGAACCATTCTCCTCGGTACCGGCAGAATCGAGTCGGAGCGATGAGGCAGAGCTGACCTCCAGAGGGTCCGTCGGGTTTTCTCCGGCGGGCCCTCTGAGCCGTCTGGCGACGCCTTGCCGAGAAGGGCGATCCCAATACCGATCACTTACCCCAGACGGACCAAGAACGAGGAAGCGACACACAAGACCTTTCCCGGCCGCATGCGCCGCGCCTCCGAGGCGCCGACCCAGGCCGACGTGGTGTCGTCGGTGGAGCTGGCCACGGCGGACTGATCATCGTGTCTGGCGGGTCCGGGGTGTGATGAGGGCTTGGGTGGCCGGCTCGGGTTCGAGGCCGAGGTCGCTGAGGTGTCTGGCCAGGCGGGTGTAGGTATGCCGGGCCGCGTCGTTGCGCCCGCAGGCCTGGTACAGGCGGATGGCGTGCTGGGCGAGGCGTTCGTGGTCGGGGTGGATGGTGCCCAGGTGTTCCAGCAGTGTCAGGACGGCGTCCCGCTCGCGTGGTGAGGACTCAACGTGCTCGGCCTGGCGGGCCAGGCGGACGACCGCGTCGGTGGCTCTCATGGCGAGGTGTTCGCGGACTGTGTCGGCCCAGAGGTAGTCCCCGCCCTGGGCGAAGGGGCCTCGGTAATGGTCCAGGGCGGCGCTCACAGCGTCCAGGGCATCGCTCAGGTTTTGCTCGTCTGAGGCGGAGAATGCTTCTTTCAGGGCGCGGCTGAAATCCGCGAGGTCTGTGTCTACGAGTTCCGGGTGGAGTTTGTGGAGTTCTCCTTGGAGCACGATGAATTCCTGGGAGGTGGTTCCGGTCGCGGCGCGCAGTGCGCGTCTCACTGCGCGGCGAAGGTTCTTCAGTGCGTTCTGGTCGCTGCCGGGTGCAAGGTGGAGTTTGTCGGCGATGTCGGAGGCGAGGAGTCCGGCGGGATGTGCGGCCAAGAGTGCGAGGAATTCGTGGACTTCACCGCGGAGATTCGTGCCGACGGGGTCGTGTTGGCCGCGGGCGTAGAGGGTGATGGGACCGAGGACGTGCAGACGCACGGGCCTGGTCTGTGCTGGTCGTGATGTCTCGGCTGCGGGCGGGCGGGGCCGTGGGTTCTGCGGCGGGGGTTCTGCTGCTGGTTCAGGATGCTCGCTGTCTGTGTCAGGGCCGGGCGCAGGAAGAGCATGCAGTCGCGGGCGCCGGCCGTGGGCAGTGAGGAGGACCTCGGTCACGTCGCGTGCGGCGTCGGGGGTGAGGTGGAACAGTTTGAGCGGCGCGGGATGTGGACCGGTTGCGCCGACAGCGGTGGTGGTGCCGTCGGCGGCGATGTGCCAGGCGGCCGTGCCGGGCAGTGGGGTTCCCAGAGTGAGGACGATCAGTGTTCCGGGTCTGCTGCGGGCGGCCAGGGCTTGCAGTTGTCCAGTGTGGGCGGCGTCCGGCGCGGCGAGCAGGAGCAGAGTGCCGGGCCCGGTTTCCGAAGGGCAGTCAGGGCTCGCTTGCCCGGTTGTCGAAGGCGCGGTGCGCTGCTCGTCGTGTGCGCGGGCGTGGGTGATCAGGTGCTGTTCTGCGGAGCAGACCGCCTCCGCGAGGTCGGCGCTCTGGGCCAGGGCGGTGAACTGGGAGGGCAGTGTCGACAGTAGATGCTCACCCAGGTCGTGGGGAACGACCGCCGTGATGCGCGAAGACGCAGGGCGCTGTCGTTCGGCAGCAGTGAGGATGCCGACCAGCAGGGCGCGTGCGGCGCCGTCAGCGCCAGGGCCGGTCCAGGCACAACCTCCGGGCACGGCAAGCTCATCGAGGCAGACCTCTGCGCCTTCTCGGACACCGATGGTAACCGTGCCGCTCGTGCGGGGCTGCTGAGGAACAGGACGCCGGGGGGCCAGGAGGCCGTTATCGGCTCCTGGACGGCGGGGCCGGATGGCCGCGTGGGCAGCCTGTGCAGCCTTGTCCACCAGCGGGCTCAGGGTGGGTACTTCCGTTTCCCGGTCGGCGTCGCGCCGGCGGTGTTGGTGCCAGTACCAGTAGCGGCGTGCAGCCAGCAGACCGGCCGCCGCGGTGATGCCGATCAGGCCCGCCTCCCCAAGGCTGACCGCGGCCGGGCCGGATGGTGGAGCCATCTTCCGGGTCGTGGCCCTGTCATGCCGGCCGACTTCGGTGGGAGCGTGTTCGCCGCCCTCCCTTCGATCTATCTCCTTGCTTTGGCTTGGAGTTGGCGGCGATGGCGTGGTCTCGGTGGGCTTCATGGGTGTGGTGTCCGGCACCGGATGTGCCGGAGCAGGAGCGGGCGTCGGCGGTGCGGTGGCAGTCCGGTTGACGGGGATGGTCAGTCGCCACCCGGGCAGGACCAAGTCCGGATCGGTCAGTCGGGCTCCGCCATGCTGGACGCGGTCCTTGTTCAGCGCGTAGATGCGCGGCCACTTGAGCGCGTCGCCCAGGTGTGTACGTGCGATGTCCCACAGAGTGTCGCCCTCGATGACCGTGTACTCGAAATGTCGGGCCGGCACGGTCCCTCCGGTCGCCGCGAAGCGCGCTGGAGCCGGCGGGGCGGTCGTGGTCGGCGCCGGGGCTGGCCCGGCTCGGGACACAGGCACGGGCTGCTGGACCGGGGCGGGAGTGAGAGGAGCTGTCGCGGCGGTGTACGGCCGGGCCTCGCCCAGGGACGGCTGCTGGGCACTGGCTGTCTGGGGGCGGCACAGGCCGATCAGGGCGACAACGAGGGTGCCGATGCACAGCGCGGCCAGCGAGCCCTTCACAGACAGGGCTGCGACATGTTCGTGGTGCACGTGACGGTCGCGCAGCAGTTGCGGGAGGTGAGTGGTGTACCAGATGGTCTCGCGGACCACGGTGCAGGCGAAGGCGGCCCAGCACACCCAGCCGACCACGGCCAGCAGCTCGATCATCAGGGGGTCGCTGACCGGCTGCGCCAGCCGTTGCCCGAACTCGCTGAAGGAAGTGACGTGTTCGGGCCAGGGCAGGCCTGTGGCTCTCCACAGGACGTAGGGCATTCCGGCGAGCAGGGCGAGCGTGACGGCGAGGGTCCCGCCGGCGGTGGCAGCCGCGGTCAGGCGCTGGCGCAGCTGCGGTGGGTGTGTCATCGCCGGTTCGCTCTCGTTGGCCGGAAAGGGGTGGTTGAAGGGTTCTCAGGGGTTGGTGGGTTCGGCGTGTGCGGTGGCTGTGGCGTGCACGGTGAGGGTGCGCAGGCCGATCAGTTGCAGGATCTGGGTGTGCTGGTGGTGGGTGACGTGGACGGTGACGGCGTCGCCCTCGGCGGAGGCGGTGGCGCTGTCTCCGGTGGAAGCGGCATAGGCGCGGGCGGCCGCTGTGGCCTTGTCGCCTACGAGGCGGACCTCTTCGCCGCGCCGGAGCCAGCCGATGTCCAGTTGCTGGGCGCCGGTGCGGGCGGCTTCCTGCGCCGTGTCCAAGGCCTGGGCCTTGCCGGCCAGGGCGAGGCCGCCGTCGACCACGATCCCGGCGAACAGCCACAGCGCGGCGAAGATGCCGATCACGAACACCGTGACCTGCCCTCGGTCGTCCCCAGCCGCCAGCCTGACGAAGAGCTGCATCGGCTGTTCGCGCTCGCGTCGTTTCACGGAGCGCTCCTGAAGGTGTCGACGGCGGAGAAGGCGGTGTCGGTCAGCGTCACGTGGCCGGGCAGACCGGTGTGGGTGAGGGTGCCCAGGTCGGCGACACACGAGACTCGGGCCGTCACCGTGGCGCCCGGTGCGAGTTTGCCGGTGGTGAGGCGGACCGTCGGGCGTGTGCAGGACGCTCCCGCCTCGCGCAGTGCCGCGTCGGCCGCCCGCTCGGCCTGGGCATGGGCGTCCTTGTCGGTGCGGGCCAGAGAGGCGGCTCGGGCAGCCTGGTGAGCGGCGTCGGTCACGACCAGGCGGGCGTCGGTGAGCAGCCCGAAGGCCACCACGACCAGGAGTACGAGGATGAGCAGTGGTGTGACGAGCACCAGCTCCACTGCCGCCGAACCCCGTTGTCTGTCGTCTTGTGTGCTGCGCAGGGTCCCGGTCACGGCTGGCCTCCGGTGGGGGTGGTGATCCTCTCGGTGGGGCCGGAGGCGGTTGCGGAGGCGTGCAGGAGGAGCCCTGGGACGGGGAGGACGCGGATCACTGTGCCCTTCACGTGCACGGTGGTCTGGGTGGCGGTGCGGTCGGCGGTCACGGACGGTGCGGTCAGGACCCGGCTGCCGAGCGCGGCAAGGCTTCGTCGTGCCTGTGCCCGGCCGTCCGCCGCGGTGCCGTGTTCAGTTCGGGCGGCGGCCAGGGCCCGCTGGGCGGCGTACTGGGCGATGTGCCGTGCGTGCCAGACCAGCGCGAACTGCACCGTCAGCAGCGCGATCAGCAGCAGCGCCGGGACTACGAGCACCAGTTGGGTGCCGGCCGCCCCACGGTCACCGCGTAGCCAGCGAGGCATCGTGGTCGACATGTTCTAGCCGCCCAGGTCGATGCCGTTCGCCTTGGCGGTGACCTTGGCGACGATGATGCCCACCACGGTCAGGCCCAGGATCGCCAGCAGAGCGGTGACGATGATGGTCTCGGTGGTGTAGCCCGCGTCCGAGTGGGTCTGTTCGCGGATTTCGGCCAGGTGTGCGCGGACGAGGCGGGCCAGGGTGTCGAGGTGGAACACGCCGTGCTCTTTCTGTCGGTTTCGTGCTGGTGTGGGAGGGGTGGGTGCGTCAGGTGATCGACATGACGTGGGCGAGGGCCGGGTAGCCGATCAGCAGCAGGAATGCGGCGAACAGTCCGACCACCGGCAGGGACATCCGCTCGGTGGCCGCCTGGGCGGCCCCGTCGGCCTCGGAGATCCTCCGCCGGCGCATCGCCCGTGCCTTCGCCCCGAGCGAGCCGCGGATCTTGGCGCCTTCGCTTCCGGCGAGGTTCAGCGTCGAGGCCAGCTCGGTCAGATCCGTCACGGCCAGGTGCCGCCCCAGATCGCCCAGGTGGGACCAGGGGCTGGTGCGGGTGAGCTGGGCGACGTGCAGGGCGTGGCGCAGTCTCGCCGCCGCCCACCCCTGGGGTGCGGCCACGGCCTGGGCTAGGGCCTGCTGGATTCCTGCGCCGCCGGCGAGCGCGATTACGGTCAGGTCCAGGACGAGACTGAGAGTGTGGCGCATCTCGCGACGCCGTCGTGCGGCCTGCTGGCGTACCGACAGGTCGGGGATGAAGAACAGTACGACGGCCAGGGTGAGTGAGCCGGCCAGCGGCACCCACCAGCCCGTGTCGGTGCCGGCCCCGAGGCGCAGCAGGAGCAGGGCGGCCCACGGGGCGACCAGTCCGGCGGCGGCGCAGACCGCCTTGCCCGCCAGGTGCCGTTCCTCATCCGTGCCGCACACGGCCAGGTCCGCGCGCAGCGAGTCGGTGGGGAAGCCGAGGGCCCGCACCAGCGGTACGGCGCGTCGGCCCAGCCGGGTTGCCCACTCCGCGTCGTTCGTCTCCCGCACTCGTGAATCCGCCTGCGGTGCGGGAGTGTTGAGGGCGGTGAGGACATCGGCGAGTGTGGGCCGGGGTGGGCGCAGGCCGTAGACGAGGGCGGTCGCCCCGGTGCCGAACAGGGCGCCGAGCAGCATGACGATCACCGGGCGCCTCCCGGTTCGCTCCCTGCCAGGGCGGCACTGGATGCGGTCGGGCTGATGAGGCGGACGGGTTCCTCGATGCGTCCGATCGCGGTCAGGTAGGCGAAGCTCGCGGTGAACAGCGCGCCGACCATCGCGAGCACCATCTGGCCGGTCAGGGTGTTGAAGGGGTCGAGATAGGGGCGGTTGAAGACCACCAGCCCCACCACCATGCCGAGGGTGACGAGCACTGTGACCCGCACCCCGGTGCGTACACTCGCCCGGCCGGCGTCGATGCGCTGCCGCATGGCCACCTGCTCGCGCACCGACTCGGCCAGTTCGCCCAGCAGCGGCGCGAGGTGGCTGGCCTGCTGTTCCGCCGCCATCACGAGGGCGGCCACGACCACATCGGCCAGCGGGTCATCGACGTCCTCGGCGAACGCCCGCAGGGCGGTAGACAAGGGATGCCCGGAGCGGATGGCGGCGGCCAGTTCCTGCATCTCGCGCTCCAGCGCGGCCGGGGCGATGTCCGCGGTCGCCAGCACGGCCTGCTCCAGACCTGCGGCGGCGGAGAGGGTGTCGCGGAGCATCTCCGTCCAGGTGGCCAGCGCCTCCATCCGCTCTGTGCGCCGTGCCGCGTGCCGGTCCGGGCCGAGCAGTCCGGGAAGAGTGAGGACGGCGACCGTGGTCAGCACCGCCGCCACCGGCCATGTCGTCAACACCCCCGTGACCGCCCCGGCCGTCACGGAGGCCACCACGCGCCGCGTGGTCCAGTCCGCGGGAAGCCGCGCCGCCAGCGCACGCCACAGCCTGTGCTGCTCCTCGCGGACGGCCCGCCGTACCGCGCCGTAGCCGATGGCCACCAGGCCAAGCCCGAACACCGTCCCGCACGCCACCGCGGCTCCCGTCCACGCAGCGGGGCCCAACAGGCTGCTCATCACACGGCACCCCACCACTGCAACGCGGCGTCCCGGGCATCCAGCCCAGCCACGGCGAGGTCATTGAGAGTCTCGGCGCGCAAGGGAGTGGCGGGCACGGCACGCCCCTCAGGGCCAGGGCGGTAGACCTCATTGGAGACGATCTGCGTCCCGTCCGCGTCGATGACCTCGCGCACCGAATCGATGACCCGCCGGCCCGCGAGATCCCAGCCCAGGTGGACGACGAAGTGGACCGCGGAGGCCACCATCAGGTTCGTCGCCTCCAGCGTGAGGCGTTCGGGAGCCTGTGCGGCGTAGGAGGCGAGTTTGGTGAACACCCCGCGCGAGGTGGAGGCGTGGATGGTGGACAGCGAGCCGTCGTTGCCCTGGCTCATGGCGTTGCACATCGGGATGACCTCGGCCCCGCGGATCTCCCCGACGATGACCCGGTCCGGGGACATCCGCAGTCCCCACCGCACCAGCTCCGCCTGGTCGATGCCGCCCTGTCCCTCGATGTTCGGCTCCCGTGCCTGCATGGCCACCACGTTCGGGTGCGCCACCGGGTCGGCGTCCAGACCGAGTTCGAAGGTGTCCTCGATCGTCACCAGCCGCTCTGCGGGCGGGATCTCGTGGGCGAAGGCCCGCAGCACCGTGGTCTTGCCGACGTTGGTGCCGCCGCCGATCACGATGTTCTTGCGCGCCCGCACCAGCGCCCGCAGGAACATCGCGAGCCGTTCGTCGCACACGCCCAGGCGTACCAGCTCCGCCATTGAGGCAGCGGGGAAACGGTGGCGGCGGATCGTCAGCGACACCCGGCCCGTCACCGCCATCACCGCGAACATCCGGGACCCGTCGGGCAGTTGCAGGTTCAGACGGGGCATGCCCCGGTCGAAGCGGCGCTCCTCCCCGCCCGTACGGGACGCGAGGGTGCGGACCAGTTCCACCAGTTCCTCATCCGAGGCGGCCACCGGCGCTTCACGGCGCCATACGCCTGCCGCGTCCTTGACCCACACCACATCGCAGCCGTTGACGCAGATGTTCTCGACCGCCTCATCGGCCAGCAATCGCTCCAGGCGGCCGGTGCCGAACAGCTCGTCCCTGACCGCCTGTGCGATCCGCTCCTCCACCGCGGCATCGATCACCGGTCCGCCCCGGGCCAGCGCCTGACGCCGCTGCTCCCCCAGTTCCTCGGCCAGCAGGAGCCCCACGGTGGCCAGCCGCGCTGTCTCGTCCTCCGGCGGCAAACCCGCCGACTCCCGCTCACCGGCGTATACCGCCAGCCGAGCCGACACACGCTGCCGCACGACGTACGCCAGCTCCCGCTCATCACCAGCGGGCATCACACCCGGTGGCATCAGCAACTCGTTCACGATCCGCCCTCCTCGGCGCCCGGCCCCTGAACCAGAGCCGCCCCGCCGCGCCTTGCCAGTTGCGGCGGGCGGTTCTCGGTCAGGCTGTCGCCGTCCGGGACCCTGGTCCTGGTCACGTTGTCCATGGGTTCGGTCAGCTGACGTGCCAGCACGTGTGCGGCGGTCATCAGCGGTGACGGCCTAAACCCGGTCACGCGCAGCGCGCTCTGCTTGGGGTTGTTCATCGCAGCCACACCCTTGGCGTCCCAGGGCAGGAAGACGACCCGTTCGATCCCGAGCGTGTTCGCGATCTCCTCAGCCGGGTACGGGCACGGCCCGACCACGACAAGCGTCAGCCGCCCGGCACACGCGTCAGCGTGCAGGCCGCAGGCGGACACGTGGGTCAGCGGCTCCGCCCCGCCCCGCGTGACCAGCACGACTCGGTCAGCTGCCGCCAGCAGCGGCTCGATGTGTTCACCCAGGCGACCGGCGTCCAGTACCACCGTGCCCCAGTCATGGGCGTCCCCGAGCAGCACACGCCGACCGGCCTCACCGGCCAGCAGCCGAACGGCCTCCCGGCACGGTCCACGGCCAGGCACCGCGACCACCACCCGGACACCGAAAGGAAGTTCGCTCGCCGCCCCCAGCAAGGAACCCGGATACGGCTGCCCGGCCGCCGCCGCGACATCCAGCAGCGAGGGAGCCGACGGCAGACCGAAGCGGATCATGAGGTCGCCGCCGGAGGAGTCCGCCTCCACCATCACCGGCCGCACCCCGCCATCCGCCTCCTGCGGCCACACGGCTGTAAGCGCCAGCGCCGTTGTCGTCACGCCCGGTGCGCCCGTGACCGACCCGAGAACGACGAGCCGCCTCACGGTGCCTCACGCCCCTCTGCAGGCAGCCCCACAACACGCGGGTGCTCAAGCTGCGCCGCCCGCCGGGCCGCCCCGGTCTCCACCAGCACCGTCACCACCCGCGGCCCACCCACCGACTCCGGCTCCCGCACGCCCGTCACCGTCCCCGCCACCGCCGAAGGCGCCGTCTCCTCATCACCCACCGCTCCCGCACCGGCCGGGCCGGGAAGAACTGCGACACGCTCTCCACGAGCAAGATCGGGCGGCGCACCGCCTGGCTCCACGGCAAGCGCTACCTCCGAGAACCCCCTCGGCGGAAAGACAGCACTCGTGCCCACCTGACCAGGAGCCAGCAACGCCCCCGCGACCAGCGGCACCTTCACCCGCCGCCCCAACACCCTGCCCCGATCCGCGACACGCACCACGCCCGTGTCCGCCGCGACCTCCACCGCGCGCAGATCGCCGGACTTCAGCACCCGCCCGGCCGGCACATCACGGGCCAGCACGAGAACCTGCTGCCGCTCCCCCATCGCCTGCGCGACCAGTGTGAAGCCGACCGCCGAGACCACCACCGCCCCAGTCCCGGCCCACACCCAGCCCAGCCTGCGACGCCGGATGCCCGTTACCGTCGGCGGCTGCTCAGGCCCGGACCGGCGCGCGCCCGGCACTCGCGTTCCACCACCGCTCAGGGCCGGAGAAGACATGGGGGCACCCACAACTCACCTCGCGATCAAGAGAATTCCAACGTCCACCGGCCCGTCCCGCCAGGGACAGGCCGCGCGCTCACGTCGAACCGTCAGCGCGTGACAACGGTCTGCACTTCGTCCACCACCAGCTGCCGCTCAGCGGTCATCGCCAGCCCCGGAACCACCCCGGCCTGCCCACCCCCATGCCACTCGACATCCCAGGTGACCTGCACCGACACCGTGTACGCCCGGCCCGGCACGGAAAGCGAAGCCCGCTGGTAGGTGTAACCGCAGTCCGGTGACGAATCCTTGGGGCTGTAGACGTCCGAGTACGGAGTGCCCGGTCCCCGGCACACCACCTGGCCGCCCTCGCCCATCGACCACACCGCCTGCCGCGGCCGGGCCGTCGCCGTCACCTCCACGCCCTCCACCGCGGCCGACGCCGACACCGGCCCCCACGTGGAGTGCTCCACCCACATCCACGTGGGCACGTGAACCACCTGCACGAAGTCCTCGGCCGGACTCGTATGGATCACCGGGGTCGGCAACTTCAGCCGCCTCACCGCCTGCTGAGCGACCACCTCTACGGGCACCTGTCGCGCGGCGCCGCCCGGCTTCGGGTCCTTCTGCTTCGCGGGGTCGAAGCGCGGCAGGATTCCCATGCCACCGCCGAGGTCATACTCCCAACCGGTCGACGCGATCGTCGGCGGCCCTGTCGGCCCTCCTCCACCGCCGCCGGGCCTCGCCGGTCCTCCACGGGGGGCCGGCTCGCTCTTCCCCGAGCTGCCCGGGCTCCTCGTGACGCTCCTCGCCTCCACATCACAGGCTCCCGAGCCACACGCAACTCCAGCGAAGTGCAAGCCGTTTCCGTCAGCTTGAGCAGGGGCGAAAGAGGCAACCGCGAGAAGGGCCAAGGCACCGGCAGCCGCACTCCCTGCAGTCACGCGGCCACGGATCAACACGATCCGGCCTCGTGCATATAGAGGTCCGTAACCTTCCAGAGCCCATTGTTGCGCCGGACAGTGGCGTCAGTCCTGTAGTGCCCGCCGGGGACGTCGTTCTTCAACTCACCGCTCAGCTTGTACTGCAGCCAGTTCCGGTCATCCACACAGTCGACGAGCACAACCTTCTGGTCGGTGGCTGACACCACTTCGGGATCCACCCGGGGTGCCCCCTTACTGACCACCCGATCCTTCTTGGACTTCGAGAGCCCGTACTTCAGAAGCTCCAGCGCGCCTCCGCTCGCATGGTCATCAAGCAACGGAGAAGAAGCATCCGAGGTTCTCGATGCCACCGTCAGGTCATGCCACATGGCCCTGTACGCGGCGACTGCATCCGCGTGCTCGGCATCTGGCGTCCGAGACTCCGACGCGTCAGATACTCCCTGGGGTAACGGTCGGGCGTCTGACGAGCTGTGCGCACAGCCAGCCAGTAGCAGCCCCATGACCACAGCAACCGCCTTCGCCAGAAGCACCCTTACCTTCCGCTGCGTCCTCGACATCCCCCACCTTTCGTCGCCTTCTGTACTCGGATAAGAACCGTCGGTGATCAGATGCGACTGGAGATACCCCGTGTCGCTCCGACCAACCATGACCGGAGGGTGAATTCCACTCCCGTTTCGACCCGTTACCTACGGAACGCTTCACTTTGCTAACCGGCTTCCTCACCAAAAAGTGGTGCTCGTCGCTCGAATGAGCGACGAGCACCACTTTCAAAGGCTCATCCGCAAGGCCGATAAGCCGTCCCGCCCCAATCCTTGACCGAGGGCGAAGCACTACGAAGTTTTGCCCCGGTCACCGGAAGCGCGCGGGACCGCGAACCACGCCGTCTTCACCCTCCTCTGCCCCCTGAAACCCCAGTCGCCGCCGGTGAGTTCATGAACGATGTGCAGGCCCCGCCCATGCTCGGACAACAACATGCACAGCGCTTGCAAGCCGCCCCCACGGTTCTCCTCCACAGGGGTGTACGGCGCCGCGGCAGGGAATGCGGGAACCTCTGGGATGCGCGGGTCATGGTCCTCGACTTCGCAGATGATCCCTGCCGAGGTACGGCGTAAACGCATCTCGTACGGTCCGACCGCATGTGTGGTGGCGTTGGTGACGAACTCCGAGACGGCCAACACCGCATTGCTGATCACCTCGCCGCCGTAGCCGAGCTCATCGAGGGCACACCGCAGAGTGGCGCGTGCCTGGGCCGCGGCGTCGGGGGTGCAGCTCGTCCAGCGCAACAGAACATACACGGGGGCGCCCAACGCGTCGTATGCGTTCATCGCGGTTCTCCCCAGGCGGCGTGACGCCCGTGCACGACGCGGCGGTGACGGCCACGTCCCGGGCGTGCGCAGTTGCGTGCCTCTCGCACTGCGAACGAGCCGGCCGCCGTCACAAACGGCAGTAGCAGCACAGCGGTGAATAGAATCGGCGCCACGGCAAGAACCTCCCGGTGATCGCGTCTGTGTCGCGACCACCACACCGTGGGCTTCCGAAGAGCGGAAGGCCCCTCTGACCAGGTCTTTCGAGAATTTTGACCACGCCCCAATTCCGAGGGCCCGGAAAGCCCGCAAGTCCTCCGGCTTACTACCCGTAATTCATGAATAAGCCCGGGCAGAATGTTCCGTCCACGGCATGGGCAGGAGAGTCTGTTTCTTGGTGCCGGGTGGCCTTGAACAGCGCTGCCCCGGCCTTTGTGCGTGGCCGGGGCAGCGTGGTGAGTGCGGGGTGGGTTCAGAAGGTCTGCAGGTCGAGGAGCTTGGCCAGGAAGTCCGCGTTGGCGGTGACGTCGTGCCCGAGGACCATGGTGTGGTGCGGCAGCGCAGCCAGCCGGTGTGCGACCTCGCGCCGGGACTCCTCACTGCCTCCACCGTCGACACGGGTCAGGTCGAAGATGTCGGGGTAGCGGTCTTCGGTCGCCCCGTTCATGAAGTCGCTTTCGTCAAGGCCCCGTGCCGCGCCCTTCTCGGCGGGAACCCCTCCTGCCAGGACATGTGGGAAGAGGAGAGCCGCCGCCTCGCCGCCGGTCGCCAGCGGAACACTGAACCAGCGGCCGAACTGATCCGGGAAGATCTGAACCTTGAGCTCTTTGCCGTTCTCCCACAGTGGCGTCCGGGAACCCGCAAGGAGCGCTTGCGTCACACGCGGATCCTGTGTGGGATGAAGGGTCTCGCCGCCGTGCAGCCGTTCCCGCACGGTCTCAAACCAGCCGAGGGCGTCGAGCAGGCCCAGGCCGATGGCGGCGGCCGACGGCCACGCAAGGACGTCCACTGCGTCCCGGTCGTTGGGACGGACGAACACGCGGTCGTTGGCCAGCAGCCTCCACCCGTGCCGTGCCGCGAGCGCCACCGCGGTGGTGGTCTTGCCGGCTCCCTTCTTGCCGAACGTCAGCGCCACACGGCCGTCCCGGACAACCGCCGAGGCATGCAGCACGGACCAGCCGGCCCGCAGCAGCACGCCCCGTACCACTTCCCGGGCCAGACGGGCGGTGGCCGTAGCCACCGTCTCGGTGTCGCAGCCGTAGACCGTCAGCTTCCCCGAAGCGGGCTCGGACCGGTAGCCCAGCAACTCCCCCGGGGATACAGCACTGATGACACCCGAGGCATCGTCGCAGGCCACCAGGGTCTGAGCCTTGGCGTAGGTGGTGCTCGTATGCGGGGACCGCGTCACCGCCAGAGATGTCACCCCGTAAGCATCTTCGTCCACCACAGCAATGACCAGCGGCCCCAGGCAGACACTCTCAGACTTCACGTCGGCCGCATTCCACCACGGCCCGAAGTAGCGGGTCGACCAGTCAGTAACGTCCTTGTCGGCGGACAGGACAGTCACAGCCGCTTCGGCGGCCTGCAGACGGGTGGCGTAACTGGTCATGGGTTCCTCACTGACGAAGAAGGATGGGAAAGGACCTCGCACACGGCCTGATAGGCAGTGTGGAGTTTGTCGCGGGCGAGGAGCAGCTGCCGCTGCTCGGCCCCGTCCAGTGACGGCATGCATGGCCGCGCCAGGCCAGCGGAGAACCGGAGCGGCACACCGAGGCAGCCGCCCCGGTATAGCGTCGACAGCTCGGTCAGCCCGTCATCGAGACCGAGGGTCAGGCGCAGCGCGGACACCACAGCACCGGCGGGCCCCGACCGGGTACGGCCGATACCGGCGCTGATCCGGCCCGGCCGCAGCGTGATTTCCTCCCGGATCCGCTCAATCGGCACTGCGATGGGCCTGCCATGGACCGTGGTGGAGGAGGCACACACCACGGCGTTGTCGCCGTGCTCGCCGATGACATGGCCGCGGACGGCACCCACCGGCACGGCCATGAGCCGGGCGAGGGTGTGCCGGTAGCGGGCTGTGTCGAGGTTGGAGCCGATCCCGAAGACGCGAGGACATCCGGACTGCTCGGCGAACAACCGCGTCATCAGATCCACCGGGTTGGTGACCATCAGGACCGTGCCCGGGTAGTGGCTCAGCTTGCGCGCCAGCCTGGCGACCACAGGCGTGTTCACCTGGGCACCGCCCATGCGGACCTCGCTGCTGCGGGTGTTGGTGAACTGGGCCCGTGCGGCGATCACCACCGCGTCGCAGTCCCACAGCCGGGGCACCTCGACAGCGTAGGTGACGACAGGCGAACCAATGGCGGTCCTCATGTCGTCCAGGTCGGCCACCAGCGCGGCAGCCTGCTCGACCGTCCGGGAGACGATGAGGAGCCGCCCGCACAGTCCGGCGGACATCAGCGCCGTGCCGACGGCTTGGCCGACCGCCCCTGCGCCGACCATGCCGACGCACGCGCCCTGTGGTGTCATGATGCCACCACCAAGGCAGCGTTCAAGGCGTGGTCCCATGTGTCGTGTACTGCCGCTCCGGCCTCCAAGGAGGCGCTTACCGATTCCACCATCGAGAAGACCGGCACAGCGCGATCGACCAGCGTCGCTCCGACGGGAGGCAGAGGAAGCGCCAAGGGCGCGGACAGGTACGTGGTCAGGATGTTCACCGTGTCCATCAGCCACAGCACCAGCAGGTTCCGCAGCCAGAGGTGCCGTTCCCTTCCGGACAACATCGGGACCTGAGATTCCACGAAGGCGCCCAGACCCTGAAGCACTCGGCCCGCGACCGGTGCTCCCGGCCGCCAGGCGGCGAGGGCCAGCTCCGTACGGCTGACCAGCTTCGCGATGTCCACCATGCGGCTCGCGCACAGCAGCCCCGGGTCCAGAAACACGGGGCGCCCATCGGCGCCATCGGGGAACACCACGTGATCGGGCTTGAGGTCCCCGTAGGCAAGGGACGTGCCATTCGCTGAAGGCAGGCTCATGCGCAGCCGCCGCAGACGACTCACGGCGCGATGTACCAGCCTCAAAACCTCCTGTCGCTGCTCCGCCTCGCATCGCTCCGAACCGAGCTGGTCCACGTAGAGCGTCCCGGACAAGCCGTTGAACTTGCGGAGGAACGTGCCGGCGATGCTGCGGTCCTCGATCACGCCGGAGGTCGCCAGTTGGCGGGCAGCACCCGCTCGGTGCAGCGGTCGCAGCTCGGCAAAGGTACAGTCCAGCAGGACGACGGTGTCACTCGGCCGTTCCACAAGCAGCTCCCCCAACGTCGGGCCAAGCACTCGCTCCGTGAAGATCACGCCACTGCTCAGCCCGGCCAGCGGACAAACCCTCGGACCGCCCAGCTCGGACAGCAGCCGCAACTGTGCGGCCTCGCGCTGGAGCAGCCCGTCCGGCCGCTCCACGTACGCTTGCTGCGCTCGCAGCACTTCGTGCCAGGGACCGCACACACCGCGCAGCAGCGACACCAAGGAGACGCCGAGCAGCGACGTCTTCGCGTACAGCGTGCGCTCGCCGACACGGGCGCGATGCACGTAACCAGTAACGCCGGGGATGTGCCGCTCCAGACGGACCGGCTTACCGGGCCATATCTCGGCGGCGGCCCGGTGGATCCTCGCGGCCTCGTGCACGAAGACATCCGCAACGCTGGGCTGCGCCAGGCGATGGGACGAACCGGCAACGGTGTTGATGGTCACGGACGCCTCCTATGGTTGCGTCTATCCGTTCGGGCCCGCGCTCCCGTCGGAGAGCGGGCCTCCCTCCCCGACGGGGTTACGAGGAGGGAGGGGTTGGTGGGTCGTCCCGGGCAGAGCGCCGCCGGGAGCGGGCATGGAGCCAGCACGTGGCTGTCGTTTACAGCCTGGGGGAAGATGGGCCCGGACAGGTCATGACGGGGCCCGCCTCGTCCCGTGCTGCCATCGCTGCCCTGGGAAGGGACAGCCGGGATGTGTTGCCTGTCCCGGTCGCGAGGCTGCGATGGGTGCGGCGGTCGGGCGGTGGGGAGGCAGGCGTGCCGCCACGACCGGCCGGAGACAGGTGTCTGGGTGGGTCAGGCAACCAAGCACGCCGCAACCACGACGAGAATGGCGAACATCAGCGCGGACGTTCCCACGGCTGCCAGTGCCACGCGGGGGTGGCGTTCACGGATGATGCGCAAAGCCTCGCGGCCGGTGCGGCCGTCGGCCTGCGCGCGCAGGCCGAACAGCCCCAGCTCGATGGACACGAGCTGTGCGGGCGGCCGGTCGGTGGGGCGTTTTGCCATGGCGGTCCTCACAAGCGGGACAGTGGGGGCGGGGGCAATGGTGGCGGCTAGCGGTGGCCCAGGCTGGTGTTCCAGGAAGTGAGTAAGGATGCGCCGTTCGAGCGCGATCAGGCAGTCCTCGCACAGGTGGACCGGAGCATGCTGACCGCACGATGTGGCGGGGCCGACCCACACGACTGGCACGTCGGTGTCGTCGCAGCGCCAGCACGCGCCAATGACCCAGTCCGCACTCACCGCGTGTCGAAAACGACGGCCAGAGCGATCAGGCCGCCGAGCGCGATCACTATCAGCATCTGCACGTACAGTGCGTACGCCCTGACCGTGGCGTATGTGGGGACGCTGCCAGGTGAGGTCGGGGCGCCGGGCGCGGGCGGCTCCAGGTCTGCCCACACGCGCTTGCCCCAGCCCAGTCGGTCTGTGCCCCACTGGCAGGAGACAGCGTCGACCAGAGCCAGGCCCCGGCCGCCGTCGGCCTTGTCGTCCAGCGGGCGCACCACGGGCAGGACGGTGCTCTTGTCCGTCACGGCCACGCGTACACGGTCACCAGTGCCACGCTGCACCGTCACCCGGAACGTGTCGAGCCTGGCGTGCTCAACGGCATTCGAACTCAGCTCGGACACCACAAGCTCGGCAACGTCCGCCAGGTCCGAAAGCCGCCAGTCCGCCATGGTGTGGCGCACCAGGCGGCGCGCATCGGACACCGATTCCGGGACACGAGGCAACGCAGCAGTTACCTGATGCTCGCCCTCCTCCGTCACCCCACGGCGCCCGGCACTGGGGTGACTGCGTCGGAGCATCGCGCTACCCACCGAGCTGCCTGTCCCCTCGCGCGATCTTAGAGCGACCGACGCGCACGAGCCGGGCCACGGCATCCCCCGGGGCGAGTTCACCAGCGCTGCCCATCTCCACACACCAGTAGCGACGCGCCTTCGGGGTGGTGGCATCCAGAGCCGGCACGCCCAGGTAGTGGCCTACGCCCATGAACTCGACGTCATCTCGCGCCCGTGCCCACTCCTGACGACACCCTGTACTGGCTCCCACCAAGGCGTAGTACCGCAGGAGTTCCTGGTCTAGGAATACCGGGCCGCCGAGCAAGGCCTGGGCCAGGAAGTGGTCCACGGCGGTGACGTCCTCAGCTCCGGCTGCCGTGCGTACGACTTCTGCGCTGATCCGCACGACGCCGAAGAGACCGCCGCAACGCAGCAGAGCCACGCCCTCGGTCCGCCACTCCCGACGTGCTCGGCCCCAGTCCTCGGCGGCCATCAGCAGCCAATGCTCGATGGCCAAAGACCGCTCCGCGCCCGTCGTGACGTGCTCGCCCTGGCGCTCTTGCATCTTCACGGTCGCATCTCCCTCCGTCCTTGCGCTTCCAATAGGAGGAAACTCCCATTCGCCAAGGGGCTGGGGACGTTAGGGGGGACATTTCGGCGGACATTCCAAGCGAGGGGACATTCCACGCCCGCTGTAGCCGTTACGGTCGGTAGACGGGTGGATCAGCGGAGGTACGGCGTGGTCGACGAGATGACACTGTTTGAACAGGCCTGCGCAGCCCAGGGCTTGGATGCTCCCAGCAAGTTCATCCGCCGATTCGAGGACACAGCAGACCTACTCGGCGAGCCGACCACTGTGACCACACGGCATGTCCGGCGCTGGTGGCGGGAGGTCCCCCCACCCACACCACGCGCTCGCGCCTGGCGCGTCATCCACGCGATGCTGGGCGTGGACCCGATCGAGTTGGGCTTTCTCAACCGCCCCGCCGGTGTCACCGTGGAGAGCGCACCACTCCTCGCACAGGAAGGCACCAGCGTGGATCGACGGGTGTTCCTCGCCGACACAATCGGCGTAGCGACGGCTGCGGGGCTCCCGACCCCTGCAGCCCAGCTCCCACCATCCGGGAGACGAGGCGCCATCGGCACCGCCCACCTGATCGAGCTACGGGAAGGCCTGCGCTCCCTGTACCACCTGGACAACGCCTACGGAGGCGGAGACCTCCGCTCACTGGCCGTCCGTCACCTGAAGCGGATTCGACGCGTCATCAACACCAGCAAGTACCCAGACACGATCGGTCGGCAACTCCAGCTCCTGGCCGGCGAGACCGCTGAACATTGCGCTTGGCTTCACTACGACGCGGACGAACAGGAGGATGCCCGCCGCTACTGGGGCGAGGCACTGACCACCGCGACCATGCTGCGAGACTCCTCCCTGGAAATCCTCGTCCTGGCCTCCTTGAGCATGCAGGCCAGTTACGAGGGACGCCCTCGGGATGGCTACGACCTCGCCCGTGCCGCCAAGGAGCGCGCTGTCCGCTTCGGGGCGCCCGTCCTGCAATCTCTGCTCGCCTCCCGCGAGGCACGGGCACTCTCACTCATGGGCGATTCCTCCTCCGCACGGCGCAGCCTGGCAGAGTCCATGCGATTCGCGGACCGCGAAGGACGAGGCCGTCCCAGCCCCGAATGGGCAGCGTTCCACGGCGCGGCCGAGCTGGACTACGCGCAAGGCCTGTTCTACAACGACAGCGGTCATCACGACCGCGCCGCACAGTTCCTCCGTGCTGCGCTCGATCACCACGACCGCACGTACGGCCGCAATCGCGCCCTTTACCGGCTCACTCTGGCCCGCAGCCTGGTCACCGCCGGCAATGTCGATGAGGGCGCTGCCCATGCCGTAGAGAGCCTGGGGCACCTGGAAGAAGTCGAATCCGAGCGCGTCATGCGACGGCTGAACGAGGTGGTCGACCTGCTCGATCAACGGAATGCCGTCAGCGCGAGGGACGCCACTCAAGAACTCCGAGAATACGTCCACGAACGAGGGGCCGCCTGATGGCCGATGTGAGGTTCGACCGGTACGAGGGCCAGGCCGCGGTCGCCCAACTCGACACGTTCCTCCCGGCGTACGAGGAAATCTACGCCGAGCCGCCCTACCTGGAGGGCCCGCGCGACATCGCCGAGTTCATCGACCACTACCAGGTCCACACCCGCCGCCCGGGCATGCGGCTGATCATCGCCCGAGACAAAGAGGAGGTCGTCGGCTTCACATACGGATACTTCCTCGCCCCGGAGACCCGATGGTGGCACAACCTCCAGGACGTCACCCTGCCAGACGCGTACATGCGGGAGGACGGCCACCGATCCTTCGTCATCATCGAACTCGCCGTACGAAAGGCGTGGCGTCGCCGTGGTGTCGCAGCCAGCCTGCACGCCCATCTCCTCGACAGCGTCGACGCTGAGCGGGTCACCCTCACTGTACGACCGGAGACGGAGGCAGACCCGGCCCGCGCCGCCTACCTCGCATGGGGGTACCAGAAGATCGGCACTTCCCACCCGTGGGAGGACGCCCCGCTGTACGACTGCATGGTGAGGGAGTTGTCGGCAGGCTAGCCGACCTTGTGCTTGCCGGAAGCCTCATCCGCAAGGGTAGTAGCGGGTCTGGCTGGTGAGCGAACCGTGCTGCTGGCCGTTTCCTGGAAGTCTTCCAGACCCTAAGCGATTCCGCCGTGCCTCTGCCCCGAAAGGTCTTCGACAGCCCCGTGACCTGCGCCGGGTTCCAAACGGGGGCCGGACCGCGCTCGCCCCCTGTTGGATGATAGGGATTTTTGAAAATGGCTCTGTCCGCAGTTTCGCGAAGGCCATCAGTTTGTCCATGACAGGACTGTGAGCTCCGGCCACTCGATCTTCCAACGGGCCGCCTTGGTCTCATAGACCTCCCGCGGGGCAAGGAGCGGGTTGGGTCGAACGACAAGGTTGAACACGTCGGAGAGCCCGTGAGGCGCATAGACGCGCCATCCTCCATCGGGTTCCAGCCGGACGCCCAGGCAGCACGTCGTCGCAGCGAAGTAGTCGATCGCGGATTCAGTGGACTTGTGCGGCAGACAGGGCACCCCGAACTTCCGCTCATACCAAAGATGCACACGGGCCTCGTTGCGGAGCTCCACCTCGGCCGGCAGCCCGGCGAACACCTCCTGCCCTGCCTTGATCACGGCGTCCTCCGCCTCCCAGGACAGGTCAGTGCCGTCGAAGTAGAAAATGTCGTAGTCCTTGATGCCGCTGGTCGGGTGCCTGTCGGTGACCACGTTCCACACCGTCTGGAACAGGCAGCCCGCCGTCACATACCAGCCGGGCAGCTCCATCGTCGCCGCCCTGGTCAGCACGTCGGTCAGGACCTCGTTCTGGGAGAGCACGGACCGCAAGCCATCGAGCTGCTCAACGAACGGGAGTCGACCAAACATCCGTACTCCCTATCACGGATGGCCGCTCTCACAAGGCGCGTTGACCGCAAGCAGGCGTCCCAGCCCGCGAGGCGAGCACATGAAGCAGGTCCAGGTCTCCAAGCGGATGCATTTTGGTGGGATTGGCGAAGCCTCACGTGCGGACCGGAGCTCACGTCCGATCCGGGCTCGTACAGCGCTGCCGTGCTATACGCCGCGGGTCACAGCGTCCTACGTCTTGCCTTCCCCACCCCGTAGAGATGACAGGACCAGGCGCCCATAGCGTGTGGTGAGGGCTCCGGCTGCGGCGGCGACCGACAGTGTCAGCGCGACGAGCAGGTCTGTCACAGAGTTGTCGCCGAGGACTTGCAGGATGCTGAGGGCCGTGCCAAGTGGCAGGCCGAGGATAGTGAGGACTCCCAGGGCGCCGCTGATCTGCTGGCTTTCCTGGGTCTGTACGAGTCTGCTGTAGTCGGCCGCTTCTGCGAGGATTTCGCGGAAGCGCGCGGGGAGCCGGTGCTGGTTCTGGAAGGCGAGCAGCAGATCGTTCGCTGCTCCGTGTGCTGTGAGGTGCTGTCGCCAGTAAGTGCTGCGGAAGACGGCGATGTTCCTCTCCAGTGCGGCAACCTGGCGTGCCAACTGTGAGGAGTTGAAGACCTCGGAGAGTTCGTCGGTGAGCTCGTCGATGTGGTCGCGCTGGAGCGCGCCGAGAAGCAGGGCGTCAAGGTAGACGGTACGGGAGTGCAGGGCGGCGAATTCGAAGAAGTCGCCCGCGCCGGTGTCAGACCGGTGACCGAGGAAGGCGGCCCCTTGACGTAGTACGAGGGCACTCCAGTCTGCCGAGATCCTGACAACATCCTTGAGCTGATCTCCGGCAGTCTCTGGGGGCAGGGGAAAGTCCTCCGGGGTGGAGCGTGACGCTAGCTGCCACAGCCAGCGATCCGCGCTCGCAGGCAGCGCCCCTTCCAGCCCGGAGCGCAGGGCGGGGGTCTGCTGTGGCGTCGGGGTCATGAAGGCGATGGTGTAGGGCTGGGCTGTGGCGAAGGGTGCGTTGGGGTCGCGGACGTCAGCGATACCGGCGAGCAGCCTGGCCGGGTCGAAGGGCCCGGTGAGCGGGTCGTCTACGGCGTTCCGCCGTCGGCCGGCCAGAGCCCGCAGTATGGGCAGCAGCGGTCTCTCCACGCTCAAGTGCAGGACGGCGAGCGCGTGTTCCGGATTGCGGACAGTGACCGCGCGGATAAGTTCCATGCCGAGCAGATGCAGCCCATCCTGCTTGACGTCCAGCGGTAGGTGCCAGCGACGTGGCCGCCCGGGTGACCCGTAGAGAGCGCGGGCAGAGGCCGGGGCGAAGTAGGTGGACCGGGTGCGGGCGTCGGTGCGGCGGCTGCCCAGCTCGAAGGGGAAAGGACCGTCGAACCAGTCGGGGACGCGTAACAGCCGCACCGGCAGGACGACCGTCAGCTCCTGACGTGCGCCCGTGACCTCCTCAAGCAGTGGAGCTTCACGCGGGGTCACCGGTAGTACTCTGCTGGGTCGGGCTGGTTGAGACGGATGACGAATTGCGCGCGGTCGGGGATTTCTGTGCTGACGTGGAAGCGGACGTGTTCACCCGTGCGGATGGTCCGGAATCCTTCGGTTACGATCTGTCGGTAGTCGAAGCTGTAGTAACGCTCGTCCTCGTCGTCCCGGACGATGTAGGAGCCGAGCGCACCGCTTACCCCTCCGCCGCTTGGTCGCCTGTCCACAATGGTTCCGTGACGCGGCCCGCTTCCGCTCATGCCGTCGTCTCCTCTGCCTGTGGCGTATCGAGGTCTTGCACGCACCGGAAGCCGACTGCGTTGCTTGCGCCGCGCTTGCGGTAGATGCCCTTGCTGCTGCTCTGCACCGCCCGCATCGGGTTGTCGTAGCTGCCACCGCAGATGACGGCCTCGCCATGATCGTCCAGGCTGGTGGATGTCCATTCCCAGCAGTTGCCCACCATGTCGACGACGCCGAACGGGGAACGGTTGCCCGGTCGCTCGTCGACGGGGGTCGCCCCAGCTCGCCGTACGGCATCACCTGCGAAGTCTCGGTACCACGCCTGATATGTCACCACAGGCCGACCGACCCAGGTGTCGGCGCAGTTGATCCGGGTGCCGTCAGGAGCGTGGCCCCAGGGGAACAGGCGACCGTCAGTGCCGCGGGCAGCGGCTTCCCACTCGAGGGAGGTCGGCAGGCGTTTACCTTCGAACGCGGCGAAAGCGTACGCGCTCCACCAGCTGACGCAGATGGCAGGGTGGGCGTCGTAGCGCGGGTTCTCGTAGTAGTCGGGCCGCCGCAGTCGGTCGGTCCAAGGGTGGTGTGTGACGTCGGCGGGCTGGTCGGGGTGGTCCCACGGCGAGGTGCCGTCCGCGTTTAGGTCGTCGAGGAAGCGGCGGTAGCGCGCGACGGTCACAGCGTGGCGGTCGAAGCGTACGGGGCGCTCGACGCGGCGGATCAGCAGCCGTTCGGCCGGTCCGACCAGGTAGGCCCCGACGGGCAGCACGCAGTCGTCGGTCTCCGGGCTGCTGGGCATACCGGCGAGGAAGGCGCGCACCTGCTCGGTGAGGAAAGCGCCGCCGGGAAGGTCAGCTGCCAGGTCCCGGTTCGCCGACTCGGTCAGGAACCTGGCGGCCAGAAGTTCCTGGTAGGCCGTGTGCACGAAGGCGACGTGATCGGACCCAGCGGGCCGCAGCAGCGGTGCGAGGACACAGGCGTCGAGGTGGAGGCGTCCGTCCTTGAAGGCGTCGGCCCCCAGCTGGCGGTGCAGGTCGAGGAGGGAGAACACGGTGCGGTCGGTGAGGAAGGCGTGTCCCAGCGTGGCGGGAAGGCGCTGCTCCAGATCGAGCTGCCCGCACTCGGTGAACGTCCGCGTGATGTGAGCGCTCAGGATGTCCGCGAGTGGCTTCCCCGCGGGAAGGTTCAGCGCCTTGGTGAGACGCTTCTCCAGCGGAGTTGCGTCGGGTTCGGCTAGGCGTACGACGTGGAAGTGCGGCACGCGGGACGGGTCGAGGCCGTTGGCGTACATCTGCTCGACCAGCTGCTCGGAACGGCCCGCACCGCTGTCCAGCAGTTGACGTACCTGGGGCGAGTCCGCGAGGAAGGACACCCGTGAACTCATGACCACGGCTGATTCGGCGGACAGGACGGCCGCGAGATCGGTGAACAGGCGCAGGAAGCCGGCAGAGCTTGGTTCGTCGACGCCTTCGTCGACGGCATCCAGGACGCACAGCGCGGTGCCGGAACGGATGAGGTAGAGGAAGAGGTCATAGGCGCGCGAGCGGTCCGACGTCATGGCCGGTGCGAGGAGGCGGGCTGCGTACTCGGAGAAGGGTTCGTCCTTCGGTTTGAGACCAAGGTCGAAGTAGAAGCGGAAGCGGCGGACCTCGGGGTTGGCAGCCAGTGAACGCAGAAGTGTGCTCTTGCCGCTCCCTGGACGGCCGGTGACCAGGATGTTCGCGCTACCGCACGCCAGGCGTGTCAGGAGCTTCGCCGCATCGCTGGCCTGCTCCATGGTCGACTCGCCGGTGCGTGGGTCGATGGTGAGCGCCGCCGCGGCGACCGCGGTCTGCGGCTCCGTCGGGTCGCCAGCGGAGGTGAGACCGGCGAGGTGGGTGTCGAGGTCGACGATGGTGTCGACGAAGCCGTCGTAGCGCACGATCCGGAAGTCCAGACCCAGCATCCGGTGGAGGGCGTCGGGCTCCGCGCCGCCGTCGTCGTCCAGGACGACGAACCGTGTGAGCTTGGGCAGCCGGGTGCGCAGCAGCTCCCCGTCGCTGGAGGCAAGGACGGTGCTCAGGTCGTCGGCGTCTCGGGAGAGCATCAGTTCCACATACTCCAGCCGCATCCCGGACTCACGGCAGAACAGCTGGTACACAGTGTCCGGGCTGAGGACGAATCGCTTGGCCTGCCGGTAGCCGAGGGTGACGTACAGCCCTGCGAGGAACTCGCAGCGGTGGGCGACCTCGGGGGCCATATCGGGCTCACTGCCGAGGAGCGCCGCGCTCCCGGTATCGGTGAACCAGACCAGCACGTCGACGAGCCTGCGGACCGCCAGCAGTCCGTCCTCATCGCTGATGTCGTACCCGTCGTGGGTGGACCGGTTGCGCAGCCGTCGAATGTCTTCGAGCGCGTCCAGAACCGTGCTGCTGCGAATGTACGGACGGCAGCGCTTGACCAGGTCGTTCAGGGCTTTCGTCGAAGGGTCGCCCTCGACATCATGGTGGCGCCACAACTCTTTGAGAAGCTTCTCGGTGAGCTTCCCGACCAGGGCGACTGCATTTTCGGGATAGCCGTCGTTGAGGGACCGTAACGGTCGTTCCAGATCGAGCCCCAGTCGATCAGCGATCCGCGAGTGGTCGTCGAGTTCGCTCCGCAGGCGTCGCAGCCGTTCATCGACCATCGTGCTCACGTGGACTCCTCACGTCGCCAGCCGAGGATGAACGCGAACCGATCGGAAAACGCGAGCACGGGCTCCGGATGAGCCAGGCGCATCTCTTCGATGCCCTTGTCGATCTCGCTGTCGCTGAAGGTGGAGAGCACGGACATGTAGCGGGCACGCACCATGCCCAGGTACTTGTCCCGGTCGATGCGCAGCTCATGCTCGACGTGGCTGAGACTTGCCGCCAGTCCAGCCGCCCGCAGATGTCCCTCGATCACGGCCGGGTCCGGCTGCAGCTCCTCGAAGCGCGCGAGGGCCGCCTCGAACAGCGGATACTGGATGGTGGCCGGGAGCATCACCACCAACAGTCGGCCGCCAGGCGCGAGCCGGTCGGCCAAGCCGCGGAGCGTGCGTGCCGGATCGGCCACGTGGTGCACCGACTCTTTCAGCCACATCGCGTCGAGCTGCTCGTACGGCACACGAGTACGTCCTTCGGCGATGTCCTCAGCCGAAGCAACGACCGGACGCAGATCGGCCGGAGGCGGCGTGCCGAGCTGGCTGAGCATCGCCTCTGAAGGATCGACGCACAGAATGGGATGATGAGGCTGGACATGGTTGGCCACTTCCCTGGCAAACAGGCCCGTCCCGGAGCCGACGTCGGCGATCCTGTCCGTGGGGGCGAGCCGCAGCGCCTCGGCGATCCGGGCGGACATCCAGGGAATGTAGTGCGGACCGTAAACCCAGTGCCCGTCGTACTCGGCTGCCAGCTCCTCGTAATGCCCTCGCACATCGCGCTGCTCCACGATCCCCCTCGGTGCCCCTCGCGTGTCGCCGGTTGTGCCGCACACGGCACACGGCAGGCTATCGCGCGTGTTCATGAGGCAACAGTCTGTAATTCGCCGGTTGGGCGTTGATCAACTGGTCTCCACCACCAAGTCCGGCGGAAGCCAGAACTGTCGACCTCCAGGGCCGATGGACGGCTTGTGTTTCACCCCGCCACGCGGCCAAATCACGGAAGCGCAGGTGGGGCCGGTCACTGCCCGGTAGAGCAGCGTCAGTACGAGGTCGTTCGCGCACGCAGGGCCCTCAGGGTGCGGCGCCGGTTCGACCGCCTCGTACCTGATCGCACCCTCACGCTCGTCGATCGTCAACGCAATGCGAGCTCACCCTGAGGGCCAGAACTCCCCATGGTCCTCTACCCAATGAACCGGATTACGCCAACTCGGCCACCTGCGCGTTGTGTCTGCAACGCAGGATGCGAGAAGATGTTCGAGGCGCTGCGCGTTCTACGCGGTGCCAGTCGAGACTGCGCCGACTTAGCAGTCCCGGCGCACAACACGCTTAACGGGGTGGGTGAATGAAGTTCGATATGGGGTCGACGACCCTGTCCGAGCTCGGCAAGAGCACTGCTGGCTCCAGCGACGATCTGGGCACGTTGATCAGGCTGCTGGTCCAGGCGGCCCAGCCGCTGGAGGGGAAGTTCAACGGGGCCGGCAAAGCCGCCTTCGACACGTTTAAGGCGCACACCGACGAGATCACGGCCGATCTGAACGGCTCGCTGAGCGCGATCCTGGGCGGCCAGTCCGGTATGGACACCGCGTTCGGCAGTGGTGACACGGAGCTGGGCGACAACGCCCACCAGAACATGGGCATGGCCAACTTCGACGCGGCCCGCTTCGGCGTGCGATAACCGATCTCGCACGCGAACTCACCGCCCATCTGTCACCGTTTTCAAGGGGGACTCGACCATGGCACAGAACCAGGACCGCCGCTCGTACGACACCGGCGCCTCTGCCGACGTACAGACCAGCCTGGCCGGCATCATCGGTCATCTGGAGCGCGTACTGAGCGACCGCGACCGGGCGGTCAAGGCGGCGATGGCCAACTTCCAAGCCGACGGGGTCTCGGACGAATACCACGGCAAGGAGGTCCGCTGGCACCGGGCCGCGGCCGAGGTGCGCGAGATCATCCATCTGGTGCGCAACACGCTGGAGCAGAACGACGGCACCGCTCAGGCCACCCTCGCCAAGGCCAAGGCGGCTGTCGACAACATCGGCTGAGCGAGGGGTTGGCCCGCGGACGGACGTCAGCAAGCACGTGAAGCAGGGACCGGGTGATTGTCCTGACGGCGCGGGACGTTCACCCCGCCGGGATGTACAAGCTGCTGTCCGATCATGGCACCGCTGCGAAGAGCACGTCGGACGGGGGCACCGTGATGCACAACAACCCGGAGGAGGCCGCTCTCCCAGCCAGCACACCGACGAGCCAGTAGTGCCCTACACCAGCACGGCCAGGCTGGTCGGCGCGACGCTGAGCCAGTTCACCCAGCCACTCGAGCCGAGACCTCGCACCGTCGCTGCCTCGGGCAAATGCCCGTGGTACAAGAGCGCAACCGCGGCGCTGGTCGGGTGCCAGTAGCCGGGACGGTCTGCCACGCGCCGTGCGAGCGGTCCACGACGGATCTACGCCATGCGCAAGTACCGGCAATGGACCGCCCCCGGCGGTCTGGGCCGACGTGCATCTGCACCTGAGCGCCGTGCGGCGAGATCAGCAACCTCGCCGCCACCCGGCCTGCTCACGGAGGGCCTACCGGCACCGCCCGTTCGGAGTCCGTAGCCTGTGCAGCTATGTCTGACATATATGAGCTCACGCTTGCCTTGGATTTGCGCGACGCGTTGTCGGTGGAGGAACTCGCGGAGCTGCGCTGGCATCTCGGAGCTGGCCCCGCGCCGGAGACGTTCCGCATTGTGACCGAGTTTCCGGTCGTGGTAGAGGATGAGCACGGAGACTTCGTCATCGAGGACCATCCTGAGCCCTTGCTGGGCCAGCACGGTGGTGGCTACAAGGTGGGGGGTGCACTTGTCTCGGTGCTGTTCCGTCGGCAGGAGACTGGGTCTGCTGCTTGGGCGTTGACCAGACCCGCAGGAAGTCCATCCGGATGATTTCGAGCGCGTCGGTGAACTCCTCAGCTGGCTCGCGGCCAGGGCCGGCGAGCGGCACCGAGGCCCCGACGGCAGCGTTGACCTGGGGTGGATCCGGTTCCACGAGGAGCGTCAGCCCGAGCCACTGGTCGTGTGTGACGGCACAGCCGTCTGGCCGTCGTAGGTCCGTGTCCGCGCCGGTACCCTCGCGTGGTGGGCGTCGCAATAGAACTACTGATCGTGGACTGGCCGCGCGTAGAGGCAGCAGCACCCAGCGATCGGGAAGAGCTGTTGAGCGATGCCGCGTTCGGCGAGGCGTACAGCGACGATCTCTTCGAGCACGGCTGGTCGTGCTCGGCGCAGCCCGGTGAGGGCTGGTTCGCCAGGTATGCCTTTCGGAACACGCATGGCTCGTACAAGCCGCACGTCTGGGCTGGTTTTCGCTGGGAGTACATGCGCGAGTTCGTTGAGCCGAAGGTGCGTGAGGTGCTGGACGGGTTCAGCGACGCGCTGTTCTGGCACGGCTCGGAGGACACCGCCGGGGTCGTTTCGGAGCTCCCGGAGCGGCCGTACGCTTGGGAAGCGGACCTGTTGCTGTGGTGTCCGCCCGATCATGTGCCATTGATCGCCGGGTGGTGGCGGCAGGTGGAAACGCAACTGGAGGTTCTGCGCGAGCCGTTCGTCCAGCACGCTGCAGAGCCCGGCGGAAGGATCGGTACTTTTGAATCGTTTGCCGACCTTCTCAGCGACTGGGGCGAGGTGGTCACGGAGGCGGACCGCCGTGGCTGGGGCATCGTCGGCCTGCGTTGTTGACCGCCACGCCGGGCCACCATTCATGCCATCGGCATGTTGTGATGAGCGAGATCAGGCCACTCCGCCCTGTACCGCATTGCGCCTGCAACGCGGCATGGGACAGCATGTTCGATGAGCTGTGAGGCCTGTGTGGCCCAGTGACGCAACAGCGATCACACATCAACCGCAGCGCAGAAGTAGTGGCCCGTACCCAGCGAACCGGAATCCATACGTGTCAGCTCACGATTACGACAGTCAGCTTCTTGAGTCCGTGGCGGTGCGACGTCGGCGGTTGCGAGACGCCGTGTTGTTCGGTGCGCAGCGGCAGCGGCGCACCGTGGAAGAGCGGCTGGGGAAGGTGTTCGCGGGTGTGGTGATCGCCGCGGTGGTGTGTGCCGGGTGTGTGGGGTGGTCGTTCATCGCGCACCGGGTGGTCGGGAAGAGTCCTTACGGGACTTCTGTGCCTGCGCCGACCGCACCCTCCGCGCCCGCGCGCGGACAGGTCACTGGAACACCGCAGCCTGCGGTTTCGGCCCGATGATAGGTTCGAACGCGTGATATCCCGGGGGACTGTGAGCCGTACTGCATTGAGCCGAGTCACTTTGGTCGGTGAGCGGCGGCGGGTGGATCTCGTGTTGCCGTCCCGGGAGCCGATCGGGCTGCTGTTGCCCGAGGTGATGAGGCTTCTCGACGACCGGGTGGGCGAGTGGCCTCAGGCCCGGAACCTGGTGACGGCCAACGGCAGCGCCTTGGAGCCAGACGACACGCTGGAGTCGGCCGGAGTGCCCGACGGTGCCGTGCTCCGGCTCGTGCGCGTCGAGGACGCACCCTCCGCTCCGATGGTCCATGACGTGAGTGACGAGGCGGCCGGCGATCTGGATGTGCGGGCCTGGCGGTGGGGCGCGCGGGCGCGTCGGATCGTGGCCGCGGGCGCGGGTGTGGGCTGGGCGTTGGCCGCTGGGTTCATGGCGCGGCAGGGGTTTGAGGCCAAGGCCGCCGGATCGGCGCTTCTCGTGACGGCGGCGGTGGCTGCGATTGCCGGTGTGCTGCTGGGGCGGGCAGGGCGTAAGGGGCTTGCCGCTGCCCTGGTCGTGGTGAGTGCGGCTGTGGGTGCGCAGGGTGCCTGGGCGGTTGCCGACGCGCAGGCGTGGTCGGGGGCTGTGCGGTTGGCCGTGGTGCTCTCGGTCGTGGTGGTGGCGTTGTTGCTGCTCGGCTGGTTCTCGCCGTTCGGGCGGGGTGCGCTGGTCGGGGCAGGGGCCCTGGGCGGGGCCGGGGGGTGCTGGGAGGTCGCGCTCGCGTTCCAGTCCGGCGGGGCCAGCCCGATCGGGTCGGCGCGCGCCGGGGCTCTGCTTGCCGTGGTGTCCGTGGTGGCGCTGGGTGTGCTGCCCCGATTGGCGTTGGCGGGGTCGGGTCTGTCCGGGTTGGACGACCGGCGCTCTGCCGGGGCGTCGGTCAGTCGTTATCAGGTGGCAACCGCGTTGGCCGCCACGCATCGGGGGCTGGCGCTGGCCACGGTTGTCACCGCGATCTCGGGTGCCGTCGCCGGAGTGCTGGCGGTGCGTACGGTGACGATCTGGACAGTGCTGCTCGCCGTCGCCGTCACGTCCGTCCTCGCGCTGCGGGCCCGTGCCTACCCACTGGTCGCGGAGGTCGTCGCGCTGCTCGCGGCGTCCATGGTGGTGGCACTGCGTCTGGCTTGGTTGTGGCTACAGCACTCCGGGGCGACGGTTCCGCTCGCCGTTCTCGGCGTGCTGGTCGTGCTGTCCTTGGGTGTGCTGGCCGTGCAGCCTGCCGAGCATGTGCGGGTACGACTGCGCAGGGCCGGCGACACGCTCGAGTCGGCCGGTGTGATCGCTCTGTTCCCGTTGGTGCTCGGGGTGTTCGGCGTCTATGCGCGGCTGCTCGGCACCTTCGCGTGAGGTGGCGGTGATGACGACTTCCGGCCGTTGGCAGGACGACGTGCTGCGCGAGCTGAATGCCGGCTCTGCCGGGGAGGTGGGCGAGCAGCGTTCGCCGGAGGACGCGAGGCCTCGCCTGCCCGTGCGCCACCCGGACGAAGAGCGTCCCCACCCAGGTCATCCCGGCAACCTGCCCCGCGAGCAGCACACCTCTACCCCGGGCGCGGACGACGCGCCGCATACCCCGGCACAGGCACCACCGCGCCCCGCGGCTGAGGCTCAGCCGACGCCGCAGGTCCAGGCCCACCTCGGTACCGGCTCCTCCGCTCCCGGCGCCGGAGCGACACCCCAGACCCAGACGGCGCCATCGAGCACCTCCCCCGCCGTACGGCCACCCCACCAGGCCCGGCTGCCCATGGCGGCGCCCGAGCCGGTACCGACGCTCGACCCGCGCCTGGCCATAGCGCTCGGTTCGCCCCAGCACGGCGACTCGCTGGCCCGGCGTTCGGGCCGGTCATTGCGCAAGCTGACCTCCTCGGCCGCACAGGAGGTCGCCGAGGAGAGCCGACTGGGCAGCATGGTGCAGCAGCCGGTGACCACGGGCCGGGTGATCGCGGTGACGTCGATCCGCGGTGGCGTCGGCAAGACCACGACTGCCGCGCTGCTGTCGCGGACGTTCAGCCACTACCGGCACGACCCGGTACTGGCCCTGGAAGCGGACGCCGCCCTGGGCACGCTGCCGGTGCGGATGGGAGCGCAGTCCGTCCGCTGGTCGTGCGCCGAACTCGCCCGGATCCTCACCCCGTCGATGCAACTGACCGACATCACCGGATACCTGGTGCCGGTGGCGGACGGCGGCTGGCTGCTGCCCGCCAGTCAGGGGCGGGTGGGTGCCCCGCTGGACGTTGCGACCTACCGCACCGTCACGCTGGCGCTGCGCCGCTACTTCGCCGTCACGGTCGTGGACTGCGAGACGCTGCCCGGCGAGGTGGCCCGCACCGCGATGGACACCGCGCACGCACGGGTGGTCGTCGCCCCGCTCACCGCCGAAGGCGTAGGCGGCACCCGGATCGTCCTGGACTGGCTCGGTCAGCTGCCGCACGCCGCACTCGCTTCCACCGTCGTGGCGCTCACTTCGAACACGCCCGACGCGAACCTCGATCTGAAGGCCGCCACGGCCCATCTGCGGGAAACCGGAGTCACCCTCGTGCATCTGCCCTACGACCGGCACCTGGCCGGTGGCGGACCGATCATGACCGACCGGCTCGGCGTTGCCACCCGCCGTGCCGCCACCCAGCTCTCCGCCGAGACGCTCCAGCGGGCGGTGCACGTCCGGTGACCCAGCAACAGGTACACCGCCCGGCCCGCTCGACGCGCCCTCTGCTCCCGCCCGCGCCACGCACGATCGAGCCACCGCCGAACCTGCCCGAAGGCAAGACCGGCAGCCCGGCGACCGCACTGTTGCCGATGGCCGGCGTGATGAGCTCGGTCGTGATGATGACGGTGATCCGCTCCAGCCAGTTCGCGGGGCTCGGGGCCGTCGTACTGGTCATCGCGCTGCTCGGCGCGGTCGCCCTGTTCCTGTCGCAGCGCGGCAAGGCGCAGCGGCAGCGACGCGTCCAGCGCGAGCGGTACCTGGAGTATCTGGAGGAACTGCGCGCCGAGTTGAGCGCGGCCGAGCGTGAGCGTCGTCGTGTCGCCCGGACTCTGCACCCCGGCCCCCCGGCCCTGTACGACGTCCTGCGTGATCCGGCTCGCCTGTGGGAGCGGCGCCGCGCGGATGCGGACTTCCTTGACGTGCGGGTGGGTGTCGGTGACGTACCCGTGCAGGAGCTGGCCATCGGCCAGCAGGCGGTCAGCGGCGTGCTCACGCCGCCCGACCCGTTCATGTTGAACGAAGCGCGCGCTCTGCAGGCCCGATACACCACTGTGTCGGACCATCCGCTGACCGTGCCGCTGGACCGGGTCGGCAACGTCAGCATCGTCGGGGATCGTGCGGGTGTCCTGTGCGTTGCCCGCTCCCTGCTTGTGCAGGCTGCCGTGACACATGCCCCGGATGACGTGGCTGTCGCGCTCGCCGCGCCCGGGGACCGCATCGAGGAGTGGGAGTGGGTGAAGTGGCTCCCGCACGTCCTCGACCCTCAGAACCATGACGGCCTTGTCGCCGCGCGGCGCATCGCTACCGATCTGGTCCAACTGGCGCAGGTGATCGGCGCTGATCTGGGGCGGCGCGCCGCCTACGCGGCCGAGGTGCGCCGCGGCCTGTCCGACAAGAGCGCGTTGCAGCTGACCGACCGGCTGCTCGTGGTCAGCGACGCGTACGGGGAGAACGCCGTCGACCTTCCGCGTCCGGACGCCGCTGTCGCCCTGGACGACATGGGTGTCACAGTCCTGCACCTGCTCGCCGAGCAGGTGCAGGAACCCGATCAGGTCTCGGTGCGTATCACCGTCAATGGCGACCAGGTCACGGTAGAGGACCTGCGCGGACAGCATGGCGCAGGAACCCACGGGGTGGCCGACCGTACCGGCCTCACCGCTGCCGAGGCCCTTGCGAGGGCTCTGGCGTCGCTGCGGCTGTCCGCCGAGTCCGCCGCCGAGGGCACCCCCGTCTCCGGGCCCGTCGACTTCCCGCAGCTGCTCGGCATCGACGACGTGGCCGCCCTCGACCCGGCCCGGCAATGGGCGCCGCGCGGGGAACGGGACTTCCTGCGCGTCCCGATCGGCCTGGACGACCGGCATCAGCCGGTGCTGCTCGACCTGAAGGAGTCCGCCGAACTGGGCATGGGCCCCCATGGGTTGTGCGTCGGCGCGACCGGTTCCGGCAAGAGCGAACTGCTGCGCACCCTCGTGCTCGCGCTGGTGACCACGCACGGGCCGGAGGATCTGGCAATGGTCCTCGTCGACTACAAGGGCGGAGCCACCTTCGCCCCCTTCGCCGATCTGCCACACGTGGCGGGCGTCATCACCAACCTGGAGAACCAGGCCGGCCTCGTCGAGCGCGTCCACACCTCCCTCGCCGGTGAGATCAAGCGCCGTCAGCAGGTCCTCAAGGACGCGGGCAACATCGCCGACATCGGCCACTACCGCGCGCTACGCGCCGCAGCCCGGCCTGACCTCGAACCGCTGCCGCATCTGTTCGTCGTCATCGACGAGTTCGGCGAGCTCCTCACCGCCAAACCGGACTTCATCGATCTGTTCCTGTCCATCGGGCGTATCGGTCGTTCCATCGGTGTCCACCTGCTGCTGTCCAGCCAGCGCATCGAAGGCGGCAAGCTCAAGGGCCTGGAGACCTATCTGTCCTACCGGCTCGGTCTGCGCACCTTCTCGGCTGACGAGTCGCGCACGGTCCTGGAGACCACCGACGCCTTCCATCTGCCGCCCCTGCCCGGCTTCGGTTATCTGAAGGTCGATACCTCCACGTACACCCGCTTCAAGGCCGGCTTCGTCTCCGGTGTGCACCGCGGCCCCGTCGTGCACGAAAGCACGCTCGACGCCGAACCGCTCGCTTGGACGTATCCGGCGCTCACCACCCCCGCCACTGCGCAGGCGCCCGCGTCGGGCGAGGACGCACCAGCGCCGCGTGAGCATACGTCGGGGCCGACGGTCCTGGGTCTCACGGTCAGCCGACTCGCCGACGCCGCCGAACCGGTACGCCGGATCTGGCTGCCTCCGCTGCCCGAAGCGCTCACGCTCGACTCGGCCGCAGGACCCGTACAGCCATCCCCCGACGGTCTCCGACTCGCTGGCGCCGATGGCCCGTTGCGGGTGCCGCTGGGTGTCCTCGACAATCCGGCCAGGCAGTGGCAGGGCCCGTGGGTGCACGACCTGAACACCGCTGGCGGGCACACGGCCGTCATCGGCGGTCCTGCCTCCGGCAAGACGACCCTGTTGCGCACCCTGGCGCTCTCCCTCGCCCTCACCCACACGCCGCGCGACGTGGCCGTCTACGGCCTGGACCTGGCCGGCGGCGGGCTGAGCGCTCTGGCGGACCTGCCGCACGTCGGCGGCATCGCGACCCGCGCCGACCACGAGCGCGTCACCCGTACCGTCGCCGAGGTGCGGGGCATGCTCGCCGAGCGCGAGGTGATCTTCCGTGGGCGAGGCATCGACTCGGCCGAGCAGCTGCGGGCCTTGCGCGGACGAGGGGAACTTCCCGAGCTCGGTTCTACCGACGTGGTGCTGCTCATCGACGGATTCGGGGCTCTGCGCGACGAGTTCGCCCACCTCGACGACGACATCGCCGACCTCCTCAAGCGGGGCAGCGGCTACGGCATCCATGTCGTGGCGGGCATGCTCCGCTGGAACGACATCCGCATCGCCACTCAGTCCCTGTTCGGCAGCCGCGTCGAACTGCGCCTCAACGACCCCGCCGACTCCTCCATCGACCGCAAGCTCTCCGCAACCCTGTCCGCGGACACACCCGGCCGGGCCCTGACGGACGGCAAACTGTTCGCCCAGACGGCACTCCCCCGCGTCGACTCTCACCCCACCACGGAAAACCTCGGTCCGGCCCTGGAGCAGGCGGCAGCCGCTTTGCGCGCCACCTGGCACGGCGAACTCGCCGCCCCCATACGGGTGCTGCCGACAAGGCTGCCTGCCGAGCGGCTGCTCTCCACCGGGGCGCAGCTGCACGCGATCCCGATCGGTGTCGACCAGGAGACCCTCTCCACGAGCGTCCTCGACCTGTTCGGGGGCGACCAGCACCTGCTGGTCCTCGGCGACAGCGAGTGCGGCAAGACGAACCTGCTCAAGCTGATCTCCCACTCCCTCATCGACCGCTACGACAAGGACCAGCTGGTCTTCGGCGTCTTCGATCCACGACGTGGCCTGCGCGGCGTCATCCCGGAGCCCTACCGCGGCGGCTACGCCCACAACGCAGCCCTCTCCCACGCGCTCGCCACCGGCATCACCACCGAACTGGCAAAACGCCTGCCGGAAACCGCCGACCCCGACGCCCTCACCGACGAGCCGTCCTTCACCGGCCCGCGGATCGTGATCCTCGTCGACGACTACGACATCCTCACCGCGGCCGGACAGCAGCCTCTCGACCCGTTCCTGCCGTACATCTCCTCGGCCCGGGACATCGGCCTGCACTTCGTCGTCGCCCGCCGGGTCGCCGGGGCCTCCCGCGCCCTGTACGAGCCGCTCCTGACAGCACTGCGCGAAACCGGCACCACGGCGCTGGTGATGACGGGCGACCGCACCGAAGGCCAGCTGTTCCCCGGCCTGTACGCCTCCGCCCAGCCACCCGGCCGCGGCACCCTGGTCCGCCGCGGACACCGCCACCAGCTGATCCAGACCGCCCTCGCACCCGAGCCCGAGCCCACCCAGGCGCCAGCATGACCAAGGACATCATCGTGCTCACCGAGAAGACGCCGCCCCCGCGACGCTGCTCAACGCCCTGTGCACCGGCGGCTCCGACCTGGAGATCCCGGGCGGGTCTTTTGTCTGGACATGTATGCCAAGACCGGCCCGGCAAGTTGATCCGCGAGTACTGGAACCTGGAACGCCGCCCGACCTGGTTGGATGGCGCATGCGGCAGCCTCAGCCTCGCGCTGAATCCATCACGCCTAGGAGGTCACCGGCTACCGACACCCGAGCGGTCACTGATCGGTTCGAAGCGCCTTTGGCTTGAAGCGTGTAGATGCTGCAAGAACTGATCTGATAGGGATGAATGTCCTGTTGTCAGTGGCCTGTGTGATGCTGAGTGCCGCTGAGGAAACGTATCAACAGCGGATAGACGGGGGTTGACGTGACGGGGTGGGACATCAGTCCCAGCGGGGTGGACTCCATTCTGTCGTTGGTGGGGCTTGCCGCCGACGACCTGGGCAAGGACATCAAGGGCTACGGGACGAGCGTCCAGGACGCGGCGGAGTCCGCGGGCACGATCAGCGGCCCGTACTGCGGCGGTCCGCCAGTGGGGCCAGTGGGTGCCGCGGTCGCGAACTTCGTGTCCGACACCGAGAGCTCGATCAAGTTCATGGCGGCCCGTATCAAGAAGACGATGGACGGAACGGTCGAGGCGACCGGTGCGTACGTCGACGGCGACTTGGCGATGGCCGCCCGGACCCAGCGTGAGGCTGCCAAGGCGCCCACCCCGGCCGAGCTTCGGGCCGTGGGCGAGCAGACGAAGCACCACGGGGGTGGGGCGTAGTGGACATGATCGAGCCGGGGGGTATACCCCAGTACACCGGCGACTTCGACACGTTGTCCAAAGCAGTCACCGAGCTGCGTAAACACGCGATCGGCATACGTGACGCCGGCAAGGACGTCCACTCACGCTTCCAGGCGACGGCCGCGTTCTACAAGGCGCCGGAGGCTGACCAGCTCTTTTCCTCCACCCAGCCGGTGATGGACACGGCGGACGAATTCGCCGGCCACATCGAGTCCCTCGGCGACGCCCTGGACACCTTCGTCGGCGAAGCGAAGCCGTATGCGGACCGCTTGAAGCATCTGAAGGAGAAGGCGATCGCCTTCGTCGACAGCGTCGAAGGCGACGACGGCTGGACAACGGACCAGCACAAGGCCGACGAGCACGACGCCCTCATGCATGGCGTGGCGGCGGCCGTCGTGGGCTTTAGGAAGGCGGAGCACGACGCGGCGGTCAAGATCGGTGCCATCAGCCCGGCACTGTGCCGCCCCGTCGGCGACGAGGGCACGTACGGCGTCAGCGTCAAAACGCTCGAGTCCATGCCCGACCTGCCGTGGGGTACTCCCGTTGCCCGCACCTACGACCGCTGGAGCCTGGACTGGTGGGGCCACGGCATCAAGAGCTGGGCGTGGGACGGCCTCGTCAAGGACAGCCTCTGGGGCGGCTTCGTCGGCCTGGGCACCTTCGAGGACAACATCCTGGGCATCAACGGCTCCGACGCACAGCACCAGACCTGGGACGGCCTCAAACGCACCATCGTCGGTGCCTACGCCTACGGCATGGATGCGGCCGGCGAGGGCGACCACCTCTCGGACTGGCAGCGCGGCAGCGAGGCGTACGCCAAGGAGTTCGGCAAGCAGTTCATCGCCTACGACGAGTGGCACAAGGACCCGGCCCGTGCTCACGCCGTCACCAGCTTCAACCTCCTCACCATGGTGGGGGGCGCCGGCGGGGCGCTCGCCAAGCTGGGCAAGGCCGGCAGATTTGCGGAAGCGGCCAGCACGGTGGCCAAGGTCGGAGGTGCCCTGGACCCGATCTCCGGCGCCGCGCGGGCGGCGAGAGCCCTGTCCGATCTGCCGAAGGTCTCCGAGGTACTGACCAACGTCAGCGAACACCTGCGGCTGCCCAAGACGAGGTTCCCCGACGGCGCCCTGGACGACCTCAGCAACCGCTACAGGGTCGACAAGGACGGCAACTTCATCGCCCTCAAATCCGACGGCATGCCCGACACCAGCCCGGTCACGCACGAGCCTGCCGCGGCTGACCGAACGGGTGGCTCTCTGGCTGGCGATCGTGAGCTGGTTGGTGCCGGTGCTCGCACCCCCGAGTTCGCGGGATCCCACGTCGGAGACAACCTGTCTGACGCAGCGGAAGGTGGCGCAGGTGGCACAGCATCCCACCTCCCTCAGGGCGGTGAGGTCGACGTCACACATGGTCATTCCGCCAGCCATGAGACTCCTGGTGTCGGCAGCCGTGATCAAACTCCAGGCCACGGCCCCGGCCACGATGGCAGCACTGGCGGTCACGGCGTAGGAAACGGGCATGACGGGCCCGTTTCATCAGCCGGACCGTCACCGGGTTCATCTCCCCACGGGCTACCCGACGGGCATTCAGCAGACCCTGGGCACGGCGATACTCAAGGACACGACGGCCCAGTTGCGTCGGGTGAAGCGCATGGCCATGGCGGCGCCCCGGACGGGCCTGCAGACATCGACCCAGCCAAATACACCAAGAACACGGATGACTTCGCGCAGACCCACACGGGCCGGATGGAGCCCGGACAGGAAGCCGGAGTCCTCGATGAGCTGTCCCGTGCCAAGATGCCTGAGCCAGACCGGCAGAGGGTACTTCAGGCTCTGCGCAAGTCCCCGTACGGAGCCGGTGCCGCAGAGATGATCACCCGGGGTCACCTGCGCGACATCGACGGGTACAGAAAGTTGCTGGACATGTGCAAGCAGGGCCCGACCAAGGCCGATAAGGGCATGGTGCCAGCCGCCCATATGGCCATGAGGCTCGCTACCGAACTTCAGGAACGCGGTATTGGACACGTCGGTGTGGAACTTGACACAGAAACCTTCGATCTCGACGTCTACACGCGGCACGCTGATGGTTCAGTCGACTATGGTTACCAACTCAAGGACGTCGACACGATCAAGGCGATCAAGAAAGCAGCGGAAAAGTCTGTGGAGCAGCTGACATACGACGGCATTGACCATCGAGTGGGTGTCCTGGACATCCATCAGTCGATGACCGACCTCACGCCTCGAATGTTCAGATGGGTTGAATACCAGGCCGAGCAAATGAACGGATCATTCTTGCTCCGCTTCACGGATGGTTCAATAACGATCCCCCCGCGTTCACCTATATTCCCCTAAGGACAGATTATGTCGACGTTGTTGCGCTCGCCAAAGGAACGCGGCTCCTGGTACTGGGATCTTGACGACTTCGCTGCGCCTGGACTGGAGTCGTCCCTCTCAATCGCGGCCCGCATGTGTGACGTGCTGGCTCGACATGAACTCCTCACTCCCGTCGAGCTCGAATACAGATGGTTCGTCCTGGGTTCTGGACCCACCGGCATCAAAACAACCCTTGAACTCGCCAAGTCGCCGTTGGGAGATGCAAGCCTTCCCGAACGGGTACGTGGCAGCCGTCCCGCTGCACATCCTTCAGCTGATATCGCCAGAGTCAAAGTGCTCGGGGCAGGAAAATGGATCGACCGGGGAGGGCAACCAAAGACTGAATACAGACTGGTTGACTTGTCTCTCTCCACGGCCCCCGTTGGCCTCTCGGCCGAACTGTCCGTACATCACGACATCTGGGGCTTGTACGACTTCGCAGGTCAGCCGCACCCCGAGATCTGCCAGAACAATGCCCCACGACTCACTGCCGCACTAAGAGACCTCACCACCTTGCTCGGCATGCCCCCCGAGCCTGGCGAACGAACCTATTTCGGAGCGTCCATCGTTGACGGGGTCGCCAATCCCGACCCGGATGAAAATGGGCTTGGCCCTGACCTGACCGGCCGACTCTGATAGCGAGGGGTCATTCGCACTCGACGGCGAAGCGGAGCAGCAACTGCGTGAAGCCCGGTACAGCATACCCACGGGCCACATTGCGTTCGATGCTGCGGCGGACTGGCTGGCGCATCTGAGCCAGGCTAGCGAGCACGGACTGTTTTCAGTGGAGGCCTTACGCGAGGCCACGCATTGGCGGGGAACCAACCGATCCGGCACATTAGTAGCCGGATCACTCGCACAGCCTCTGGCCGGAGTAAGTGCGGACTTGCCTGACCGGGAATGAAAGCTCCTCGCCTCTCGTCGGGGTAAATCGCCGTTCCAAACTCTTGATTTGCTTGTCAGGTCGGCACTGATTTTCTGATCCTGTCTCATTCCGTAGGAAAGCAACCCATGCCCCAGGACGTCATCGCCCTCACCCCGCAGATGCCGGACATCAAGACGCTGCTGGCCGCGCTGCATGCTGGCGGCCCGGACCTTCGCGTGAACCGGGCGGGTGGAGGAGCCGTCGCCCAGCTGTGCACGGACGACGGACGACTCCTGGTCTCCGTGGAGGCCCCCCGCTACCTGCAGGTGCCGGGCGAGACGGCGCGGCTGCTGGGACCCGGTGTTCAGACAGAGGGACCGGTGTGGTGGACCGAGGTACGGGCGACCACCGGCATCGCGGAGGCCAGGCGGCTGGCCGGCTCCGTCGCGGGGCGGTTGACGACGCTGCTCGGCGGCACCACATGGCCGCCCGAAGCCGCCCATACCGACGTCGTGACAATCCCGGCAACAGACGGGGCAACGGTCCCACCCGCTGACGTGAACGTACTGACCGACGTGGATGTGCTGACTGACAAGAGCGTCATCGTCATCTACGACCGCCCGGTCGTTGCCGCCACGACATGGCTGACCGAGGCGATACGAACCGTGGGAGAGGGCCGACGAGAGCTGTATCTCGTCACATCCCCAAATACCCGGCTGAGCCTGCCCACCCGCACCGTGCTGGAGCGAATACCCGCACGCTGGGTCGTACGCCACCCCGAAAACGGCTACTACGACGGCCTCTCCGGAGCCCTACTGCGCTGGCACAACGCACGTTTCACCCCGGCTACCGACAACGGCCTCCAAATCGCGGACGCCTTCCAACCCCCGCCCGGCAAGAGCGGTGAACGGCAGTTGCTGCTGTCCATCCGCACCATCCACCCCGCCCACGAGCACCTCGTACTGGGAGGCGCGCTGGAGGACGCCTGGCAGACCCTCACCGGACTGCCGCCGACCGGATGGGCCACCGCCGAGCCCGTCAACGTCCCTTGGTCGCCAAGACAACTGACCGACCTGGCCCGCAACCGCGCCCGCCAGGCCCAGCCCACCTGGGCCGTCGCCATAGGCGCCACCGACCGCCCCGCAATCTCCGCCCTGCGCATCGCTCACACGCAAGAAGGCATAGAGGAATACATCACCCTGGCCCTCGGCTACACCGCCGACGAGAAAGCGCCAATCGAGCTGCTGCCAAAGCTCGCCGAATCCCTCGCGGCCAAGCACAACCTCGCCACCATGATCAGCGAACTGCGTGCGGCGCGCGCGGACCTGACCACGCCGGCCCACTACGAACCACCGCCGATCCCGGTCGCTCTCACTCTCGGCCCCGACACAGTGGCCGCCCTCGGCATCACCCGTGCCCGCAACGCCCTGCCGGACCACACCCCCACCCAACTCGGCCCGGCCACTCGCCCCGCCCTGCACTACCCCCTCGGCGACGGCACCGACCCCACCGCCTGGCAACGCCTGCGACACATCAACGAGCACCTCGAGCGCGGAAGCCGGGCGGCTGCACGGCCAACCTGAATTCGCTGTGCACACCGCCCGAGCAATCCACTTCCTCTGCGCAGGGTTGTATCTGTGAGCCACGGATAGCCTCCACCGGTGTACCGTGCACCACACCGATCACCACGGGCAGAGCGATGGGGGCTTCGCGGTGACCGAACTGAACATCCCGGAGATCTACTGGGACGATGAGAACGCCGTACGTCTGCTGGTCGAGTACTTCACCCACCGGCGCACAAGCGGCGACCTGTTCTACTCCGGCGCGCACTTCGAGCGCCTGGGTGGGGGCGGTGACGCCGAGCACGTCGCCGACCGCTTCGACACCAACGACTTGGTAGCCATCACCATGCTCAGCGTTTCCCTTGAGCCGCACGGGGCGATCAACTTGCTCACCGATCCCGACGGCCACTGGGCGCGGCTGCTGTCGCTCATCCCTCGCGACGCCCGTTTGGAGGATGCTGGGAGCGATGCCCTCATTGCGGAAGGCGGCCCCGCGTGGGAGCTGTGGGAACGCCTGGCCGACAACAAGCACCCGAACAAGCCCGACGGCAGCGGCCCCGTCATCGCAGGCAAGCTACTGGCCCGCAAGCGTCCCCACCTGATCCCGATCTATGACATCCGTGTCAAACAATTCTTCCAGCGGCCGAAGAACGATCACTCCTTCTGGGCCTCGCTGGCAGCGGCCCTACGGGCGGACAACGGCACCTTCTTCAACCAACTGGTCCATCTCCGGCGCAAGGCAGGCATCGGGGAGGACATCGGCGTTCTGCGCGTATTCGACGTCATCGCCTGGATGCACCAAGGCAGGCAGAGCCAGGCTGTGGCAACCTGAGCTACCACGGCCGCGACTCCGGCCACGCTCACATCAGGCTCCTCGCCTACCGACGCAGATTCTCTGTTGGCCGGCGACGGTAGCTGGACTGCTCGCCCGCATGACGGGGCGAGCCCGAAGACCGCAACCTGCCTGAAGCGCCAGCCCAGCCCTTGCTCGCGGCTCCAGCCGAAGACTCGTGTCTATGGCCAAGCGCTGACCGCCTAGCGGTTCAATCGGAAGATTTCAAGTCCAGTGAGACGGTTG
>NZ_MLYN01000119.1:0-1157 GCF_001866675.1 Streptomyces sp. MUSC 14 | reverse complement strand
CTCCGGGGGGAGTCGTTGGGCTCGGGTCAGGGTGGCGATTCCGTGCAGGGATGCCCAGAACGTCTCGGTGAACAGTCCTGGTTCGACGCCGTCCCCGGCGACCTCGCCGAGGCTTTCCAGGAGGGCGGCGAAGGCGTCCTTGAGCGGCTGTGGGGTGTCCTCCTGTGCGTAGGCGAGGCCGCCGTCGAGCTGGAACAGGGCGTCGTAGACCGCCGGGTTGTGTGCGGCGAAGTCGAGGTAGGCGCGGGCGAGGGCGGCGACTCGCTCGCGTGGGCTGTTCGCGGCGGAGGCGGCGGCCCGCACCGCCACGGCCAGGTCGGTGGCGCCTTCGAGGGCGACGGCGCCGATGATCTCGCGTTTGCCCCGGAAGTGGCTGTAGAGGACGGGCTGGCTGTATTCGATGCGCTCGGCGAGCCTGCGGGTGGTGACCGCGTCCCAGCCCTGCTGCTCGGCGAGTTCACGGGCCGTCGCCACGATCAGGCGTTCGCGTTCCGCCCGTTCGCGTGCCTTGCGTTCCTGTACCGACATAACCCGGATCCTAGCATCGCTAGACAATCGAGCGGCAGTAGTACTAGCGTTGCCTCAACAGCTAGCGATGCTAGATCCAGGAGGGGTCATCATGCTCAGCGCACTCGAGGTGTTCACGACCGTGGTCGTCGGCGTGATGGTGGGGGTGGAGTTCGCCGTCGCCTTCGTCATGAACCGGATCCTCGGCGCACTCCCCGACGACGCCAGCCAGACGGGCCACAGCCATGGCGGCCGGATGCTCGGCGCCATCATGCCCGTCTGGTACATCGCCTCCCTCGTCCTCGCCGGCATCTGGGCCGTCGCCGGACGCCACCACCACGGCACCGGACTCGTCGTGACCGCAGCCGCACTGCTGATCCTCAGCGTGATCATGTCGGTCCTGCTGCTCGTCCCGATCAACAACCGGAACAAGGCATGGACCCCCGGCAACCGGCCCGCGGACTGGAAGGAGCAGCTGAACCGCTGGAACCGCTGGCACTACGCCCGCGTCGCCGTCATCATCGCCGCCTTCGCCTCGCTGGTCGCCGCCCTCGTCTGACCCCGCGGACCCACCCGCCCGGCCGCCGGCGGCAACCACCGCCGAGGCCCACCGGGCGGCAGACCAGGACTTCTCCCAGGACATGCACCCC
>NZ_MLYN01000118.1:0-25164 GCF_001866675.1 Streptomyces sp. MUSC 14 | reverse complement strand
GCGGAGACCGCGGAGGCGACCGCGGAGGCGACCGCGGAGGCGAGCGCGGCGGAGACGGCGGCGGCGACCACTTCGACGACTGACCCCGAACCGACACACACAACCCCGGCCCGCCGCAATCGAGCCGGAAACCACAACCCACACACGCACCACCGGGCCCGGACACCAGGCATCACACCCCTGGCGCCCGGGCCCACACCCATCCCCACACATCCCCCCACACACAGACCAGCCCACCCACGGACCTGCCACCCCAACACCCCACGGTGAGCGGGAAGACCATCCGCCTGATGGGGGACACGAGCGACGACACCTGCGTCCTGGCATCATCGCGACATCGCCTTCGCCCCTCGAAGAACCCGCCGCCCCTGACCAGGCACCCTTCACGGTGCGACCCGTGAAGTCCGCAGGGCTCCCTCCGGAACGAGTGGCCGCCACCAGCTCCCGTTGGGACGGGCGGCCCAACCAGGCGGTGACCACTCGTCAACGCGTCGGCGAAGTCCGGCGGAGGCGTGGGCGATCGGCAGGCCATGAAGCCGGACAGGTCCGAGTGGACGGGGCACCTCACTCCGAGACGCAGGAGGCAATCTTGCTGGTGGACAGCCCGTCCCTGTCACCGGTGCCGGCGTAGGAGCCGGTCCCGCCTGTCCAGTGCGCTGTCGGACGCCGACCTGACAGCGAGCCGGCCGGCCGGGGCGGTAACGCCGGTCGCAAGCGCGGCCGCCTCAAGAAGGAGTGCCATGGCGGTTTCGGGATGCACGGGCGGAGCGTCCAGGGCCGCGGAGGGCGGGAGTGCGCCGAGCTGGCAGGTGCCGCAAGCAGGGTCGTTGGTCCGCGGACAGGTCAGGGCATGTGCGGACCGGCCCGTGTTGCAGGTGAGAAAGCCCGATGACGGATACCGGAGGGACCACCATCACCGCGAGGCAGGGCTGCACTCCCGGCCGACGAACTGCGCGTGCACAACCGCAAGCGCATGCGCGGAGAATCGGCCATTACAGAAACAAGCGCGCGTTGCCCGGCATCGGACCAGGATCAGGGGCGTCCGTGATCCGCAGTCGCTTCGCCGTTGCCGGCGAACTGTCGAACGGCGAGGCGAGCTGCCGCATGGTGAGGCCGGTACGGCAGCAGACGGCCGCCTGTGACGCCCGTTCGGCCGACAGCACCCGCAACCGACTGCCCTACCCGCACCACCCCTTCGCTGCCCTCGTTCCCGGACCGCGTACTTTCAGCAGCCGGCAGCCGACAGACATCCGAACCGGTTCGTAGGCAGGCCGGTACACATCCGTTCTCACACTCCCATCGCCGTCAACACCCCGTCCGTGCAATGGAAATGTCCGGATCACGCCCCTCCGCAGCGCCTGTTGGCCGTCGTGCGGCCGCAGGGTCGTACGTTTGCCAGCTCGCCCGGATCCACCCGCGTCGACAGTCGATGCCCCCTGGGCCTGGGCCTGGTCAATGTTCCTGGGCCGTGGGGCGCACCATGATCTCGTTGACTGCGACATGCGAGGGCTGGGTGATCATGAAGGTGATGGCGCGGGCGATGTCTTCGGCATGCAGCCAGACGTTCTGCGGCAGGCCGCGGGCGGCGGCGGCCCCTGGGCCGGTCGCCATCTCCGTCGCCGTCAGACCCGGCTCGATCAGCCCCACCCGGACGCCCCTTCCCGTGAGCTCTTGACGCAGTGCCTCGCTGAACGCGCCCACCGCGTGCTTCGTCGCCGAGTAGATGCCGTTGTTCCTGCGCACCACCCGGCCCGCGACCGAGCTGACGTTCACGAGATCGGCGATTTCGCGTGGGCCGTCCGCCGCGGCGCGGAGCAGGTGGGGCATCGCCGCCTGTGACAGGTGCAGGACCGCGTTGAAGTTGAGATCGACCATCCGTTCCCACTCTGCGGGGTCGCCCTCCTCGACGGTGCCCGTGGCCACGTAACCGGCGTTGTTCACGAGCACGTCCAACCGCGCGCAGCAGTCCACGGCGTCCTCGACAGCCCGACGCGCCTGCATCGCGTCCGCAAGGTCGGCGGTGAGAACGCTGCACGAGCCGCCCCGGTCACGGATCACCGCTGCCAGTTCCTCCAGCCGCCCCGTGCGGCGGGCGACCACCGCCACAGCGGCACCGTGCCGCGCCAGCGACAGGGCGGTGGCCGCACCGATACCGCTGGACGCGCCCGTCACCAGCGCCACGCATCCCGCCAGGGGTGCACTACCGGCGTCGGTGGCGGCGTCTGCCGCTGTGTCGGCCTGATCCGCAGCCTGCGCGGACCCGCCGTCCGAATCCCTCACACTCATGATCGTCCTTAACAGGTCATCCCGCCCAGGACAAGGCCGAAGGCGGCGCGCACTGCACACCCCGCCGCCTGTCGGCGAGGCGCCGACCGCGCCCCGAAGCCTCACCGCCCATGCGGTTTCGTCCGGACCGCCGGGCGGCCCGGGAGAACCAGGGAGAACCCAGGGCAACCCGTGCGGGAACCCAGAGGTAGATGTCTGGGACGCGGAATCCGGCCAGGTAAATCGTCGCGGCCTTCTCGCAGCAGATGACGACGCCACGCCACTGTTTCAGGCGGTTGACGCACCGCTCGGGCCGAGCCGGCCGAGGCCGTTCGACTCGTACGGTCCCCCGGCCCGACCGCGTCACGCCGCGCCCCCTGCCGACGATCACGACTCCTCACCGGCACTGCCGGCCGTCCCGTCCGGGGCACGCGGTCCTGAGGAGCTCACGCGCGCTTCACCGGTCGGCGGACACGGCCTCCGCGCCCCTGTGCAGGACACGCTCCTCCGCGCCGGCCAGCCAGAAGAAGACCGGTGGAAGGCCGAGCTCGATCGCCGCCAGCACGATCTGGAACCACTGCGGCCAGCCGTGCACGGCGAGCGAGAGCAGTCGGCCCACGCCGCCCAGCAGGAACACGCCGGCCAGCCACCGCACCTCCCGGGCCGGGATCGGACGCTGCCGCGCGGCCCAGAGCCAGGCCAGCCCGTAGCCGACGAAGCTGGCCCCCATGAACCGGCCCCAGCTGTCGACCGTCGTGCCGGCGGAACCGGCTCCGGGGATCGCCGCGTTGCCGAGTGCCACGTGGAACAGCCCGATCGCCACGCAGGCCCAGCCCATCAGCGTGGTGAGTACGCGCAGAGCTCCGGCCATCGTTCCTCCAAGCTGTCGCAGCGAAGCTTAGTTGACATGCGTCTACTACAGTGGCGGCACCAGTAGACACATGTCAACTAAGCTTCGTCCGTGCCTCCTCGCCAGCGACTCGCCCCCGCCGACCGCCGCGCCCAACTCCTCGCCGTCGGCGCCCGACTCTTCGCCGCACACCCCTACGCCGACGTACTGATGGAGGAGGTCGCCGAAGAAGCCGGTGTCTCCCGGGCCCTGCTCTACCGTCACTTCCCCAGCAAGCACGCACTGTTCGCGGCCGTCTACCAGCAGGCGGCGGACCAGCTGCTCGCCGGGACGCGGCTCGACCCCGCGGACTCCCTGGCGGAGCAGCTCGCCCAGGGCATGGACGTCCATCTCGATTACTTCGTGGCGAACCGCAACGCCGTCCTCGCCGCGAATCGGGTCCTCGCGGGCGACCCTGTGATTCAGACGATCATGACGAACGAACTGGACGCACTCCGTGCGCGGCTGCTGGCCGTTCTCCCGCTCGCGGACGAGAACTCCCGCGAGGCCGTGTCCGCCGTCCTGAAGAGCTGGCTGGTCTTCGTCCAGGTCCTGTGTGTCGACTGGCTCACCCACGAGACCTGCACCCGCACCCAGTTGCGCGACACCTGCGTCGGCGCAGCACTCGGCGCCCTGCGGCCGCTGCTCGCACAGGACCCCGCCCCCGACGAACCGCGCGGAGCGCCCGGCGCGGGCACCCCGGGACTGCCACACCCGGACGCCTAGGGAACCCGGCGCACGGCCGACACCCAGGCCCGGACATCTCGACCGTCAGGACGGAGCTCTTGGCGACCGAAAACGGCCGCGCCCCGCGCCGAACGCGGGCCGGCTCGCGTCGCCTGCCCGATCCCACCCCGTCCCGCCCAGACCCAGAGCGCGCTCCGGCCCACGCTCCGGCATCCTTCGGCCAGAGGTGCAGCCGCCGTCAAGGGCGACGCTCACACTCGACGGAGAGGGCAAGGCCAGCATCCCCGGCCGTCGCCCCGAAGTAGCCGAGCGGAGCAAGGGGTGCGAAGGGGTGGACCGCACATCCGCTCGTACGGCCCCACAGGGATCCGCACGCCGCAGACGTCAACGGCCCGCCACCGCGCCCAGCCGACCGACCGGCCGACGTCGGGCGCGGTCCCGTACGGCCGACCTACGAAGGCCCGGGACAGGACGCACATCACCGCATGCACGGATTCGCCGGTCAACGGCACCGGCAGCGGCCCCGGGCAGGGCTGACCCGCCGCCACCCGGCGGTCCTACTGCCGGGCCGGGCCGTACGTCGAGGAGGCCTGGGCGCAGCCTTAACACGAATCAGCTGACGGCTTTTGGAGCGACACGCCGCCGGAAGCGGATGAGCAGGTGTCAGTGGATCATCCGGACAGGCTAATAGTCATTCAATCCACCCGTTCGCCCGGTCATTTCGCACCCCGACTGGGCGGCAGTCAAGGGCTACGCGTACCCCGAACGGCCCCCTGACCCTGCTCTCCGATATGACTGATATGACCGCCATGAGTACGTTTGACCCCAGTCGGCTGACGAGCCGGCATCTCCGAGATATCCAGAACAGGAGAAGCGACATGAAGCTCGCTCGTTCCACCATGGTGGCGGCCACCGTCTCTGCCGCCGCGGCACTCGCCGCGACCGGCATCACCTACGCCTCTGCTGCCTCCGCCCCCTCCTCGGCGCCGCAGCCGGCCCGGGCCGCCGCCGCACCGGCAGCCGCACCGGCAGCCGTCCGGGCTGCTGCCCCCGCCGCTCCGGCTGCTCCGGCCGCTGCTCCGGCCACCGCTCCCGAAGCCTCCCTCGACGGCGGCTCCGGACAGGGCAAGGGCAACGGAGGCCGCGGCGACGAAGGCCGGGGCGACGAAGGCAGAGGCAGAGGCGACGAGGGCCGAGGCGGCGAAGGCAGAGGCGACGAGGGCCGGGGCCGGGGCCACGGCCACAGGGGGGGAGGCCGGATCCTGATCAACGAGCGGTCCTACTCCGCTCACTCCGGCGAGTGCATCACCGTGGTCAGCGGCCTGGGCGCAAGGACCATCAACGTCCGCAACGACAGCCGCAAGCGCGTGGAGGTCTTCCGCGGGGCGGTCTGCGACAACGGCGCCCCCATCGCCAGCATCGGCGCCCACAGCGACAGCTACGGCGTGAACCCGGGACACACCAGGGGCGTCCACGTCAAGGACGGTGTCGTGGCCAGCTTCCGCGTGAACTGCGACCACGACGACCGCGACGACGACTGATCGCAGTCCGACAGCACGCCATGAGGCCCCGGCCGCCGCAATCGGGCCGGGACCCCGATCCCCACCGGTGTACGACAACCGACACCGCGTACACGTACCGCCGGCCCCGGGCACCAGGCGCCACGACTCCCTGGCGCCCGGGCCGGCGTCGCTTTCCGTCGCCAGCCGGTCCACCTGCGGATTTCCACCCCGGACGCCTCCCGCAGGCACACCTGAACGAGCCCTCGCCGCCCACCTCCCTCTCAGCATTCGCCCGCCCCCGAACGGGTGAACAGGACTCACGCCACACGCCACACACCGGGAGACCGCGGGCGCCTGCCGCGCTTCACCCGGCCATGTGCCCGGCAGGTGACCGCACACCGGCAAGCGTGCGCATGCCGTCGGCAGCCCGCAGGACGAGGCGTTCGACCGGTGTCACCTCGTGTCCCGGGACGGCGCGCAGGCCGTAGCGCTCAAGCAGTCCAGCCGCCACCAGTCCGGCCGCGACCACCGCCGGCCAGCCGCGCCCTCGCGGCCGCCGGGCCCAGCCCGAAGGGAATCCGGACCGCCCGCGGGCGCCAGACACTCTCCCTCACGCCGAACCGCTCGGGCCCGGCGGGACGGCGTAGGCGCAGCGACTCCTTGAGGACCATCTCCACCTATGTCTGCCGACGCAGGTCCGCGCAGTCGAGCACCGTGCGGTCACGCAGGACGCGGTCAAGTCCGCCCGCGCCCCGGTCGGCCGCCCCGGGGTGGTGACCCAGTAGTTGCTGGGTCCGGCCTGCGGCGGGTCGCGTGGAGAGCGGGCGGACGAGGGCCCGCCCGGTCCGCTCGGCACGTTCCTTCGGGGTGCCCGAAAGCGGCACCCCGGTACAGCGGCACCCGGTACAGCCGTCAGAGACAGTCCATGCGCACCTCCCGGACCGAGAGCAACCCCCTTCTCTCCGGCGCATGTTCGCCCGCCGGGAGGGTCTGCGGGTTCCCCCCGGCGGTGGTACGGCGTCTGCGGTGGGGCCGACTGGCGCCGGGAAGAGGCCCCCCGCCCGGAACGGCCGCGGCGGGCCGTCCGCCGTGTCCGCAGCGCCCTTCTCGGCAAGGGAGAGGGAGAGGGTCAGGGCCCTGCGTCGGTGGAGGAGATCTCCTTCAAGATCGCACGGGCCCAGTCGTCCGGGGCCGGGGCGGTGAGGCGGGCCGCGAGGCGAGCGGTGTGCAGGCGTCGCTCTCGGGGGGTCATGGTCAGGGCCTGGTGGAGGGTGGCGACCAGGTCGTCGGGCGTGCCGGGATCGGTGAGGAGTGCGGCCCCGCCCAGGTGGGCGGCCAGCCCGGTGTGCCGGGACAGTACGAGCACGCCGCTGCGTCCGGCCGCTGCCCGGCAGGCGACGTACTCCTGCGCCGTGAGGTTCATCCCGTCGGCCAGCGAGGTCACCCAGAAGACGTCCGCCGCAAGGTAGTTGTCCACGATGCGCCCGAAGGACAGCGTCCGGGGGACATAGTCGACGGGTTGCCAAGACCCGCTCCCCCAGCGGCAGTTGAGGTCGGCGATCGCCTGCTCCAGCCGCGTCCGGGTAGCCTCGTAGGCGCGGATGCCCGGTTCCGGAGGCGGGCAGATGAGCCGGAAACGCACCCGGCCCCGGAAGTGCGGCGCCCGCTCCAACAGGGCTGCCAGGGCATGGACCTTGTGCACGGGCGCCTTGGCGTAGTCGAGGCGTTCGACGGAGAGCACCAACTGCTCGTCGGCCCGGGTCCTGCAGCTCGCGCTCCGCGAACCCACGCGGGCCCGCACCGCCTGGTGGTCGATGCCCAGGGGATGCACTGCGGTGCGTGGCGGGCGGGCGGTGCCGGCAAGAAGGCGCCGGAAGTTGTCGGCGTCGGCGGTGGTGTGGAAGCCGGCCCAGTCCAGATGCGCGAGTGAAGTACGCAGCTGTCCGGCTGCGGGCAGCCGGCGGAAGGTGTCCGGCGTGGGAAAGGGCGTGTGGTGGAAGATGCCTATGGTCACGTCGGGGCGGCGTTCTTTGAGCAGGCCGGGGACGAGCCAGAGGTTGTAGTCGTGCAGCCAGACGGTCGCCCCGGGGGCGGCATGGGCGTCGATGTGGTCACTGAAGGCGGAGTTGACCCGTTCGAAGTCGGCCCAGTGGCGCGAGTCGTGACGGATCAGGCGGGGCGCGGACACCAGGGCAGGCCACAGGGTCTCCTTGCAGGCGCCGTGGAAGTAGCCCGCCCAGGTCGCGGATGCCACGGGCAGCAACGCCAGACGGATCGCTGTGGGAGGCGCCGGGCAGGAACATCGCGTGAAAGAGGTGACCGGGGCAGCAGCGGGATCGGAGGCAAGAGCGGGTGCAGGGGCTGAGGCAGCGGGGGCGGTGTCCTGGTCGGTGACGAGTGCGGCCGCCCATACGACGTCTTCTCCACAGGTACGCGGATCCAGGGCGGAGGTGAGCGTGGGCAGGATGCCGTTGGGGCTGACGGGAGCCTGCCATCCACGCTGCGACCAGCGCAGGGGCGGACGGTGGTATCCGACCACCACGCGCGAGGGCTGGCTGACCCAGCCGAGGTCTTCCAGGGCCGACAGGATCGCCGCCGCGCCGTCCAGTGCCGGACGGTGCACCCGCGCACACAGGGGCACGCGGGCGGCCAGGCCGGGTTCGGCGTTGCCCACGACCACGCCGTGGGCGCCCAGGTCGAACATCGACAGGTCGTTCAGGGAGTCGCCCGCCACGAGCAGGGAACGCAGCGGCCAGCGCCGCACGTGGGCGAGTTCCCGTACGGCCGCCCCTTTACCCGCGTTCGCGGGCAGGACGTCGAAGTAGCGTCCGGCGGAGTACGTCCACGAGCAGCCGAGGTCGGCCACTGCCGCTTTCAGGCCCGGGGTCAGGTGCTCGGGAGACAGGTAGAAGGAACACCGTCCCTCCTGCGCGACCGCGTCCTGGTAGGACAGGCCGATGAAGCCGTTCAGGGTCGAGCGCACCCGTTCCGTACCGGGCCATCCGGCGCGCAGCCGCTCCTGGAGGGCCTCGGCACGGCTGCCGTCAGCGGCGTCGACCACGCTGGCCCCGACATCGGCGATGATCCAGCGCGGCACGGGCACCAGTGGGTCGTCGGCCAGGACCTCGCGCACGGAGTGCACCGAGCGGCCGGTGGCGAAGACCACGGTGATGCAGGGGTGCAGGTCCAGCAGATGGCGCAGCCGTCGGCGCGCGCGGCCGTCTCCCGCCAGGAGCGTGCCGTCGAGGTCGGCGACCAGCACGCGCGCAGCGTCGGCGGACGGATCCGGGGCAGCGGGACGAGCGGCCCGGCGATGGGGCGTGCACATGGCGTTGACCACCACTCCTCCTCCAACACAACCCGTTGTGATGACATCACCACATATAGTGATATTCTCAGGAGTGGGGTGCCCCGGCCACCCCGCACAGGAGACCCGGAGGCGCTATGCACGACGCCGACCCCGCTTGCGAGGAGCTGGTGTCCGCCGCACACGACACACCGTCAGCCCTGGTCACCCGCCTGCTGCACAGCGAGGACCCACGCACCGCCCGGCTCGGACGGGCTATCCGGGCGATCCAGCACGACAGCGCAGACCCGCCGCCGCTGCACCTTGACGACGGAGCCCGCATCGTCGACCCGATCACCCACGACCCGGCCTGGTGACGACCACGCCGAAAGCGCCCTGCTGGCCTGGCCGAAACTAACGGAACGCGGCCGCACCCCCGCCTTACGGTCGGCGCCGGCCGGCTTCCGCATCGCCCGCTCCGGCCGCTCCAGCCGCCGGCACGGCAAAGCCACGGCCCTGGAGCACGGTGCCCGATCACGGAAGCACGGTGCCCGACCACGGAGGGGCGGCACCCGGCCGGAGAAGAACACTGCTCCGCGCGGAAAGGGCAGTGCCTGGCCGGCGAAGGGCCGGACGCGATGACCGTGAAGCCGACAGGACCAGACCGGCACCCTCAGCGTCCCCCGCCACGAGACCTGCCGATCACGGTACTCCGGCGGGGCAGGAGCATCCCAGCTGCGGCGCACTACACCGCCGCGCCCTCACGCCCCGCGACCACACCTCAGCACCGGTGGCGGACACCTCGGCCGCACTCGCCTCTGGGGCAGACGCCGCAGACCGGCCCTCAGCACCCGCGCCTCACACCCGATCCGGCAGACGCCCCCCCTTCTACACGTCCGGCCGACCGAATCCCGCCTCGCCAAGGCTCCCCACCGGTCCAGAAGCTCCGGGCGAGCAAGCCGCCACCGGGCCCAAGACCTCTTCGACCGCGAGACCGGCAAGGAACCCACCGATCCCAGGCGCCACGACAGCGCACCCGGCGGGCCCGTCACGAACGGACACCACGTCTTCCAACCTTCGCGGCCACACTCCACGACGCGATCCACCCACGTGACGCCGCCACCCTCACCGCCACCGCCGACACGAAACCAACCACGGCTCATGGCATGACGCAGGCCGCCCCAACCCAGGAGTGCCCACGCCGGCCCCGCGTCCGCAGCGAGAACCCGGCAGCCGAGAGGGGGAAGAGACAGACCTCCGACACACGCGCGGGTGGCGTCCCGCCAGGTGGTGTAACGGATCAAGGCGCCGGAATCGGCAGGTCTTCGCCGCATCGGCGTGGTTCGGGGCCGCGCATGGCGCTGACGGCAGGACAGCCGCTGCGCGACCCGGGAGCCGTGCCTCATGGGGTGCCCGACGCGCGGTTACCGGAACTCGTCGAGCAAGGTCGCTTACACCACGAAGCGGGACACGACCCACGCGCGTACCTCCGCAGCGGCGCCTGCGCATGGGCGTCGCGCGCCACCGGGCCCCGCGCACACGCCGTCCGCGACGCGGCCTCAGACCACTCCACCAATACGCACCCATTCAGCCGACAACAGGCAACAAGCCATAACCCCAGGAGATTCACAGACGCAGGACCGGCACACGCCGACTCCACAGCAAACCGCACCGCAACCGGATCCCCCGGCCCGATCTCCGGCAACACCCTCCACCTGCCGCTCAACGTATGCGGCAACACAGCCAACCTCGCCGGGGCAGGGAACCCCGCCCCGCACCACACAAACCACCCACACGACCACGCACGAACACGCCGAAAGCTCACTCGCGCGAACCGGCACCGACGGCACCTGGGCAGCCGGCGCCAGAAGCATCACCGCACTCATCGGCGGAGCAACCCTCTACCGCCGCTTCCGCCCGCCAACCACACACTGCAAGCACCCACCGGCAAAGCACCAGCGCGGCACGCGGTAACCACACACAGAACCGGACCGCGCCCCGCCCGCCTCGCCACGCATCGACAGTCCGGCTCCTCGGTGCCCGCTCCACGCCCAACACAGCCTCCAGAAGGCGCCGTTCACACGCCCCTTGCCGAAGACAAGCGGCAGGGCAGGTAGCCGAGCACACACACGAAGACGGCTGGGAGCACGAGCAGGGAGGAGCGCGGGCGCGCGGAATGAATGGCGCACTGCGACGCGCGTCCCGCAGTGTCACAGGCTCCCACCCTCGGCCCGGGTGAAGGCAACCGCCCCGACGCGGGGGATACGGGCCGGACCGCTGACCTGCACCGTCTCGTACGCCCAACCCAGCAAGCAGACCGGCTTCCCGCCAAGACGCCTACCCCGCCGAAACCACCTACCGCCTGCTTCCTCTCGCCTCCACGACTGCTGCGGTTGAGTGACAAGTAGTACGGCACCCGAGGACGCTCACGATATGACGAGCTGATTTCTCATAGTTTCTAACACGATGCCGACACCCCGGTCGGCAAAGAGCTGCCCCCGCCCGCCGCTCACGGAGGTCACCCGATGAACCATCACCCCTGGGTCGCAGCACCACTGGCAGGCGCAGCCATCGCCCTCGCCTCCCCACCAGCTCACGCCACCATCCACACACCCCCACACCACACCCCCACCACCCTGCGCCTGCACGAAGGAGACCACGACCACGGCCACCACAACCCCTGGCGCGACTGCCACAGCCACCGCCGCGTCATCCTCATCGAACCCACCCTCAGAGCATTCCTCACCAACGGCCGACGCGGACCCGAAGCCCTCGTCCTCCAAGGCACCCCGCAATCCACCCCCTGGTCACCCGAGCAACCCTGGACCACCTTCACCGTCTCCACATTCCTCAGCGTGAATTACCCCACCCAGACCTCCGGCCAATACGAATTCGCCATCCACGACTTCTACCGAATCCACCCCCTCTTCGTCGTCAAAACCTATGACAACCACAAACGCGCCTTCCCCTTCCCCGAAACCCACTGCAACGACCACGACAACCACGACGACGACAACGACAACGAAGACCACACCCTCCCCCACAACGGCGGCAAACCCACCACCACCCCCTCACCCCGCAAAGACACCCCCACAGACGCCGCCGCCGAATGGAACACCGGCCTCCTGAGCACCCAACACATCCTCATCGCAACAGGCGGCCTGCTCATGCTCCTCGGAATGCTCGCCACCGCCTGGCACCGCCGACGCCGCACCGACAACTCCGACGACCAGGACATGTCCGGGTGAACAAGTCGCACTCAGCCTTCGGGAAGGGGAATCCGTGCCACCGAGGGACTATGGAACATCTCCTTCGGATCAGACGGCGATCGGCTTGCGGTAGCGGACGTACTCGTTCTGGCGTTGGAACCCTACGCTCTCGTAGAGGTCGTAGGACCGGTGCGGATTCGCAGTCCCGGTGTACAACCGAGCGGTCTGCGCACCATGCTGGCGAAGGCACCACAGCCCGTCCAGCAGCACGGCCCGTCCAAGTCCCAGACGCCTTGACTCTGCCCGGACGCTCAGTTCTTCTACTTCGCCCACAGTGGGGTCGTGTCGGCGGATGGAGCACAGGGCGACCGCTGCCATATGTTCCCGCTCCCAGGCAGCCCGCCAGCAGGTCGGGGCGGCTGTAGCAAGGAAGCCCTCGAACGTCCACGTTTCTGTGAAGGCGGCGTCCGCATACGAATCGACGACTGTCGTCCAGGCCACGCGGAAGCTGCTCGGATCGACGGCACCGACTCGGAAGCCGGCGGGCAACGGCTTGCCGTCGGGGAGCTGTCGGAGATCGGCCAACTCCAGCTCCACCAGGCTGAAGACACACCGGTATCCCGTTTCGAGCAGCAGCGTCGTCGCATCCCGTTCCGAGGCCATGGCGTTCGCGCCGAACACAGCCACCTGTGTGGTTCCGTGCTGCTGCACGAGCCGGCGGATACGGCATTCTGCCCAGTCGAGCATGGCTGAGCCGATGCCCTGGCCACGGTGCTCGGGAAGCAGGTGGCCACGGTGCAGGTACAACCACGTACCGTCGCGCTCCTGCCACCACCTGATCGTCGAGTAGCCGACGACGCCACCGCCGCGCTCCACCAAGACCTGATTCTCGGACGGGTCGTCCAGCTTGGCGCAGGACTCAGCGATCCCGGCTGTCGTGGGGAGTCCATCCACGATCGAGCGGGCGTCGATCCGATCCCGCTGCGCACAGCCCAGCCGCACAGCAGCCATCCCGTCATGGTCATCATGGCCGCGATACGGCCGGAAGACGTAGCCAGGCAACCGTTCCCACGACGCAGAGCCGCTGCCGCTGTTCATGCCCACACCAACACCCCGGTTACGTCGGATATGCAATGTCATCGATCGCAGAAGCGTAGGCCGTGCCGTTCGGACGGCAGAACTCCTTTCCGCAGCATGACCGTTCGCGGGACGTGACAGACGACCCATGGGAACTGCTGCGGCCGATCCTGCCCATGGGTAGCAGCCGGTGCGACCGGTGGCGGGACCATCGCCGGGTGATCCGCAGCGTCCTGTATCGGATACGGACGGGGGTGCAGTGGGGAGTGACCTGCCCGAACGCTTCGGACCATGGAGAACGGTCTACGAACCGCACCGGCTGTGGTCGGCTGACGGGGACATGGGAGAGTCTGATCCAGCCGGTGCAGGCCACATCCGATGCGGCGGGCAAGATCGACTGACACATCTCCGTGTACGCCGTGCTCGCGCGCCCGCCATCGCGCCGCCGGCGCCCGCAACGACCCGCCGCCGGCCCCACATCAATGAAGGTCACAACGGCAGAACACCAGGACGAAACACCGTGGCGGAACCACAGTGCGAGACCGACAAGCCGTGCAAGAAGCAACGGTCCAGGACATCAGTACCTGCGACCAAGAGCGACACAAGAACCACAACACCTTCGAGTGGGCCATCAACCGTCTCAAGCGCACGCACGAGCAATCGCCGCCCACTAACCCAAAGCAGCGACGTCGTTCCAAGCACCGCCACCGTCGCAGCCATCGTCATCCGCCTCCGCACGCGAACGCCCGGACTGGTCCTGACACCCCATCCAAAAGACGAACGGCGACGCCTCTGACCCCGACCTCGCACCACGTCAGGAACCCGAGCCGTCCTCAGAACCCGACGCACCCGAAGGAACCGGCGAACCAGACGGGCTCGGTGAACCGGACGGACTCGGCGAACCAGAAGAACTCGGCGCACCCGACGACATCGGACGAGGAAAAGGGCCCTGGCGCAGGAATCCCCACTACAGCGGCACCATGGGATCAGCAAGCAGGCGATTCCTGCACGACCCGAGGTCGCAGGCGCTGGGATCCCGGTCACGGTGGGGCGACGCCACGGATGTGGCGAGCGGGCAGTCCATGGCGGTCGTCCACGGCCTGGGGGCGCCGGGCAGAATCGCGGCATTCTTCACGCTCCGGCTGGAGTGGTTCAGCCCGACGCTCAGGCACGCTGCACCGGACTGGGGGGACGGGATATGTTCGACGCCCCGACTCGCTTCCGAGAGGAACCCACCATGCCCTTCGAACGCGTTGGCCCGCCGCACTTCGGTACGGAGCGCGAGACACTGCGGGCATTCCTGGACTTCCACCGGGCGACCCTGGCCATGAAGTGCAAGGGCCTGACGGAGGATCAGCTCAAGGAGCGGTCGAGCCCGCCGTCGGCCCTCTCCCTGCTCGCCTTGGTCCGCCACATGGCCGAGGTCGAACGTGCCTGGTTCCGCCGGGCGTTCGAAGACAACGCCGCACCGATGGTCTGGTCACAGAAGGAATTCGATTTCCAGGCCGCATACGACACCACGCACGCGAGCGCCGAGGAGGCGTTCGCGGTATGGGAGACCGAGGTCGAGCACTCACGCCGCATCGAACTCCACGCCGAATCTCTCGACCTTGCCGGACACCAACCGCGCTGGGGCGAGGACGTGTCCTTGCGGATGGTCATGCTCCACATGATTCTCGAATACGGCCGCCACAACGGCCACGCGGACTTCCTCCGCGAGGGTGTGGACGGCACGGTCGGCGCCTGACCCGAGCGCCCCCACCGGACGCAGCCGACTCCCCTTCCTCAGCCTGTTCGCCGGCCTTGGCGACGAAGGGGGTGTCGGCACCCCCCGCTTTTCCAGGCCTTCGAGGTACTGCCTGAAGGCTCGGCAGCTCCCGCTCCGCCGTCTTCCGGGCGATGCGGATGAGTGATCGCGGACGCCGCCGGCATGGGCAGCCGCCCGGGAGCCGGTGGTGGACCACTGACCGGGTCCGGTCGGCCGGTAGCCGGGGAGGGTGGAGCGCGGCGGCGGGGTCGGTGAGGTGCCGTACTTGTCCTGGCACCGGGTGATGCGCGCGGCTGCGTCCGCGTGCTCCTGGAGACCGGGCAGCCCGGCGAACAGGAGCGCGGTCGCGCCGAGCACGACTGCCGTGGCACGGGCCGTGAAGCGGCCTCTGGCACGTATCGGCTGATGCATGGTGACGTAGTCCCTTGCTGGGCAGGGATTCGAGCTGTGGTCGGGGCGGCTCACGGCCCCGTTGGTATGGCCGCCCGATGCGGCACCGTAGCCCTCGAGTGACAGGGGTTCCAGTACCTTCACATGAGCCACACATGACAACTGGGGCTTGTGAGAAGAAACTTGACGCCGTGATACCCCAGACTGCCGGGCATGGATCACACCGATGGCCCCTCGCGGGAGCGGCTGCTGGAGCGGTGGCTCGAGGAACTGCCGGTCCTCGTCGCACGCCTGGAGCAGGCGAACCTGCCGGACGGCTTCTCCCTCGACTACAGTCCGGCTTCATCAGCCGCCCTGGAGCGGGCGCTGCTCGCCGAACCCGGGGGCCCTGACGCGGACTTCGTGCGTGCGGCTGCCGCATATCTCGGGGAGATCCTGATGGACGCCTGCGGCGGCCGGTGGGACATCGATGCCGAGTCGCGTCCGGATCCGGTGCGGGCGATCCGGTCGTTCGCCCCGACCCGGCCCTGGGACTCGCGCCGCTGTCCGTCACCGTCCTGATCGAAGTCGCGCTCGCCGAGGACAGCGGTGAGGTGTTCGCCCGCGAACTCGAGGGGCTCTCGGAAGGCGTCGCCGCCCTGCGGGCCGATGCCCCCGACTGGCGGCCGCGCAGGGAACTCTCCCCCCTGGATCCGCTCGGACCGCAGCCGGAGGACCCGTGGCTGACCGCGTGAGCACCCCTGTCGCTACGGCCACGCGGCTTAGGGCGAGCAACACAAGGGACTGCGCAGGGCCTGCGGGGTGACGCCCCGTTACGGCTTGCGAGCCAGTCCGCAGGAGATCAGCTGCTCCCACACCGTCAGACCGGCCTCGTGCACGTCGACTTCGGCGCCATCGGCGCCCGGAGCGGGCTCCCGTCGCCACAACGAGCAGTGGAACAGCCCCGGTTCGAGCAGCTCAAGGTCGCCGAACAGGCCGATGACGTCCTCGTCGGTGCGCCAGCGGCCACGACCGAAACTCCCTTGCGGCTTCTGTTCCGCGAGCCGGGTCTCCTCGTTCTCGCCGGAGCGGAAGTGAGAGATGTAGACCCGGCTGTCCGACGACACCCGCTCCACCCACCAGCGCACGAGATCGGCAGGCCGCTCGGCGTCATTGAGATGGGCCGTGGGCGAGCACCATCGGATCGTAGTCGGCGTAGGCGACGCGTGCCTCGGCAGTGTGCCGCTGAGCGACCTGATGCACGTTGTCGGCGGTGGGCAGACCGCTGCCCAGGTCGATGAACTGGCGGATGCCGTCGCGGGCCATCGCGTCCACGGCGCGAACGAGCGCCTGGCGGTTGGCGGATGCGAACGCCGCCGAGCCCGGCAGGCCGTTGATGAAGAAGTCGCCGATCTCGCGGTCGACGGCGTAGTTGTCCTTGCCGCCGAGCAGGTAGTCGTAGACACGGGCGATGCTCGGCTGGGACTGATCAACCTCTGTGGTGCGATCGGCCATCAGAATCACCCCTGCCCGTGGGACCCTTGTCGCTTCCATCGTAGGAGAACCGAAGCCGCCAGCCCCTTGCTCAGCGATGCCTCTCGGTGACGAGTCCGCAGCCAGCAGGGCGGGCCCTGTCCGCTCCGAGCTCGAAGCGGACAGACCCACTCACCTACGGGTGGTAGATCTCCTCCACGGCGGTGATCTGGCTGTGGCCGTTGACGCGGTAGTAGAAGTACGGGCTGTTGGCGAGCTTGTGGTTCACCAGCCACTTCGGGGTGACCTTCACGGTCGTGGTGTCCTTCAGGACCTTGACCGAGGCGCCCGACGCGAAGACGAGCGACCGGGCCGCTCCGCTCGGCGTGTAGACGACGTCCTCGTCGTTCGACGTGTTCACCTTGCACGTCTCCGGGGTGACGCGCACGACGGTCTTGCCCCGGACGTTCTTGGCGGAGCCCAGCTTGAAGAAGTGCTTGTACCCGGCAGGCAGGTAGCACGGCTTCCAGGACGTGGCCCCCGTGGTCCTGGCCGAACCGGCCTTGACGGACGCGGCCGGGCTGCCCACCGCCGCATTCGGGCCGGCGCTGGCGGACCCGCCGGTGGCGGCGAGGAGGGCGGCGGCCGAGGCGAGGACGGCGGCGGCGGAGACGTAACGGTGGTTCATGAGCATCCTCTGCTACGAAGATCTGCTGACACCAGGGGAGATACCGGACCACAGGTGTGGGTTTCACCGGCCGCAGGCTGTGACGGGACGGTGACAACCGCCGCGCATCAGTGACGATCGGCCGTCCGGCGCCCCCGGTCCGCAACCTGGGTGCCGACGGCCGCCCTGCCGCCCGGCCGTCGGCACCGAGGTTGCGGACTTCGGCCTCCCGGAGACCGCAGCGCGCTCAAGTGCCTGTTGACCGCGACCTACTCGCCCCCGGGGTGGCCCGGGCGGGTCAGCCGGTGCCGGTGGGCGTAGGCCGGACGACCGGGCGTCGCATGGAGCTATGGACCCAGGCCACGGCTACGGATGTCCGCCAGGAACTTCGCGGCGGGCCAGAAGGCGGGCGAGACTCGACGGATGCCGACGGCGCTGAACACGTAGTCCAGCGAGCGCCGTTCAGTACGCAGCGGCCAGGCTCGCTCCATCCGTCTCCCTGGGTCTGGCGCAGGCCAGGTGGTTCCCCGGCAACGCCATCAGCCCGCCATCGCAGGCGGCGAACACTGCCAGGCCTACCGCGTCTCCCGTGCGCACCTGGAAAGCGGGAGCCGATGCCGAGCTCGATGACGATGTACCGCGGTTGGGCCGGTCCACCCTGTCGTTGCGCGGGTAGACGCACCGCTCGACGGTGTTGCGCTGCGTGCAAGCCTCTCGGTCGAAGGCCGGTGGTCGGCCGTCTCGGCTGCTTCGACTGCCCCGTCGCAGCCGGTTGCCGCGCTGACCGGCCGGGACGGAAGTCACTGCCTGGATGGCGCGCTTGCGCAGGTGACCGCGGATCGCCCGGGATGAGTAGGCATTGTCCGCAAGGGCCCACGCGGCAGAGAGGTGCCTCTTCGTGGTCAGCCCGCTGTGGGATCGGCCGATTGCGTGCTTGGCCGGTGCGCCCGCCGCACCGCCGGCCTCAGCCATCAACGCGCTGAACACCCGCGCCCAGGTGCCGTCAACAGCCCACGTCCGGCCTGGCGCCGCGCCTCCGACAACCACAAGCCCTCACCCCCGCACGTCAGGCACTCATCGCATCCCCCGGTCAGGGCTCACCATCGTCCGTTCCGGATAGCCCATCCCTTCTGTTGTCAGTACGGGCTGTGCATGGTGAGAAATCGAATCTCAAGGTCGGATTCGAGATATTCCATGCGCCGCTCCCAGAAGGCCCGCATATGCGGCAGAGCCAGGTGGGCGTCGAGGTCCGCCTGTGAACGCCATGCCTCGTAGAACACGAAGACACCGGGTTCGTCGCGATCTTCGTGGAAGTGGTACTCCAGGCAACCCGCTTCCTTCCGGGTCGGCTCGACGAACGACAGCAGCAACTGCTTCAGCTCTGCGGTCCGTTCGGGCTTGGGGCGGGCCGTGCCGACGAGTGCGAACGGCTGAGTCATGGGTCTCTCCCCCGCTTAGGTACGATAAACTTCGTACCTAAGCACGCTAGCGGGGCCGGGAGGTACGATGCAAGCCATACCTTAAGGCTGAGACCGGGAGACTCTCGTATGCGCGACGAAGAAGGGCACCCGCCCGTCGAGGAGATCGAGCTCGGCCCGGTACTCGCCGCGCTGGCGGACCCGCTGCGCCGCAGAGTGGTCCGCGAGTTGGCACTCGCACCCGACGGGACCGCGCGGACCTGCAGTTCGTTCGGGTTGCCGGTGTCCAAGGCGACGGTCACACACCACTTCCGCACGCTGCGCGAGGCCGGGCTGATCCGGCAGGTCGACCGAGGCAACAGCCGGATGGCCAGTCTCCGCCGAACTGACATCGAGCTGCGATTCCCCGGCCTGCTGGGCATCGTGAGCGCCGAGACAGAGGACCGCTGACGTGCAGCGGAAGAGCCAGGAGCGCCCGGAGCAGACGGGGTTCAGATCTCGTTCACAGCGGCCATGGCCAATCCCGTACGGCGCCATGTTTCACGGCGGCACCCACGCAACGTCCCCTGATCGCCTGACCCGAACAGCTGGAACTCGACACGCTCCGCCCGGAGTCCGGGTCGGTCGCTACTCAACTACCGTTGCTCCGCATGACGGAGACCGCGATGGACATCACCGAGGACTTGATCCGGGACCTGCTGCGCGAGCAGTGCCCCGATCTGGCGGGCCGCCCCCTGAAGCTCGGAGCGCTCGGCTGGGACAATCAAGTGTGGCGGCTCGGCGACGACCTCGCCGTCCGCTTGCCCTGGGCGACGCGGTCCGCGGACGCGCTGCTGCGCAAGGAACATGCCTGGCTGCCCCTTCTCGCCCCGCACCTTCCCCTCCGGATCCCGGTCCCGCAACGCCTCGGTGAGCCCTCCGCGCGCTTCCCGCGGCCCTGGCTCGTCACCACCTGGGTACCGGGCGAACCCGCCGACCGGGCTCCCGCAACGCGCGCCGCGGAGGCAGCCGTCACCCTGGCCGGATTCCTGACGGCCCTTCACCACCCCGCCCCCGACGAGGCGCCGGAAGGCCGAGACCGCGGAGGACCGCTGGCTGACACCGCCGAGCACTTCGCCCAAAGCCTCACCTCGGCGACCGAGTTGGGGCTCATCCGCAACCCGGACGCCGTTCGCGCGGTCTGGGAAGAGGCCGCCGCCGCGCCCGACTGGGCAGGCCCACGTCTCTGGCTCCACGGCGACCTGCATCCGGCCAATATCCTGACCACGAACGGAACCTTCTCCGGCGTGATCGACTTCGGCGACCTCTTCGCCGGCGACCCGGCCTTCGACCTCGCCGCCGCCTGGATCCTGCTGCCGGACGGCGCCGTCGACCGCTTCCACGAGACCTACCGGCCAAGCCCGGACGCCGCTACCCTACGACGCGCCCGCGGCTGGGCTGTGCTGCGCGCCCTCGCCTGCATCCACGTCGGAGAGGCCGGCGTCCACGGCCGCCCCGGAGGCAAGGCCACCTGGGGCCCTCCCGCCCAGGCCGCACTGCGACGCCTCATCGCAACGGCCCGCCGGTGATCAAGCTCCCCGGCGGGAGGTTGATGATCGATCCGACCCTGATCGGGCTGCGACGGAGCGCAGTCCGTCCGGACGGCCAGCGCCATCCGCCGACGCAGCGGTGGACGCGGTGACGGGTCGCCCGCGTATGCCGACAAGCCGTGGCAGGTCCGCCACGAGCACCACCCGCCATCGCAGCCGCAGTACCGCGAGTGCCGGTCTCGGCCGGACCCGAGAACAGCGCATCGTCCGAGGGCACGCGCCCCGCACCACGCGCCCCGAGTCCGTGGGGAAAGTCGCTGTCCCGTTGCCGGAGCCCAGTGATGCACATGCGGAGTGCAGAGCACCCTGAACTTCTCCGACCTGCTGCGACTCATCGCCGAACGGTCGAACGCCTTCCGCGCCACGGTCGCCGCCGCGCCCAGTCTCGACGTGCAGGTGCCCACCTGCCCCGAGTGGACGCTGTTCGATCTGGCGCAGCACCTGGGCGAGGGACGCCGCGCCTGGGCCGCCACCATCGCCGCAGGACCTGCCGCATCGGCCAAGTCCGCACCGCAGGGCGAACCGGCCGCACCTCGGGAGCGTGAGGCCCTGCTGGCCTGGTTGGCGGCATCGACACAGCAGCTGCTGGACGCACTGCAGGAGGCCGGCCCGGATCGCGGTTGCTGGGCGTGGTGGGGTAAGTCGCAGTCTCCGCGGACCTGCGGTGGCGCCGCCCGCCGCCAGCTGCACGAGATGGCGGTCCACACCTACGACGCCCAGCTCGCCGTGGGTGCCCCGCAGCCACTGCCGGACGAGGTGGCTCTCGACGATGTCGAGGAGTTCCTGTCCACCTTCTGCACCACGACGGTCGCCTGGCCGCACGAACCCGCTGCCGTCGACCACCACATCGCCGAGGGCCGCTCCTGGCGCAACTGGCTCTCCGACGACGGCGCCCGGGTCGCCCGCCTGCCCTCACCCGGCGCGACCCCCGCCGACGCCCCCGCCGACGAGGATCCGGACGGCGGCCGACGCCTCCGCCCGTGGCAGCGCCAGTGACCTCGTCCTCGCCTTCTAAGGCCGGATCCCGTTGGACGCCCTGGAACTCGACGGCAACCGGCGTCTGTTCGACCAGCTGGTGGCCTGGGACCCGGAGCCGTAGGACGTGACGGTGTGCCACCCGGTCGGCCCCGACCCCGGCCCCGAGGGCATGTCTCCGGCCGACGGCTACAACCACCGCACGCGGTGGAACTCGTCGAGGTCATAGTCCCGGTCGGTCGGCGTACAGACGCGGAGTCCCCGGCAGGGCCGCCCCGCTGAAGTCCGTGTGGTGGCATCGGCCAACAGGCCGCGTGCGGCCACGTCGAGGACCTGCCGTACGGCCGGCAACGCCCTCGTGGCGGAAAGAGGCGTTCTGGTATGCAGGGAGAGGAAGGAAAGCCGTGGCGGAGGAGACGGGGGTGACGCCGTGGCGGAGTACCACGTGGACTGGCCGTGGCTGCTTGCGGGACCGGATCCGCGCGGGAACGAGGCCCTGCGCGGGGTGAAGGAGGCCAGGTCCGCTCAGGACCGGGAGCGGTGGTTGGGCGTCCTGTCCGATGCCACGTCCGGCGCCGACCCGGCCGCGGATCGGGCTGGCGCAGGCTGGCCGGTATGCGGAGTCACTCACGTTCTGGCGGCTGCTGGTGGAGCATCTGCCGGGGACCGCACGCGTTCGGCTGAACATGGCCTCCTGTCTGGTGAGCGCCGGCCGCCTGGACGAATGCGCCCATGTGATGGAGGAGTGCGCCCGGCACTGCCGTGACGACGACCCGGCCTACCCGATGCTCCGTCGGCGGAGGGCCGAACTGGATGGTCTGCGCGGCCGGTTGGATCGCGAGCTAGGTCTGCTGGAGGCCCGCGCGAACGCCTACCGGGAGCTGGCCGCCCAGGGCCGCGCGTCGCTCGCGGACATCAAGGAGCTGTGCCGGATCCTGGCCGGCCTCGCTCAGCGACCGGGCAGCGGAGTCCCCGCGTCCGAGGTGGCAGAGGTCGCGGAGCGGATTCACGTCCAGGCCCCGGGACGACGTCGGAGGCCTGGAACTCCTCGGCATGGCACGGATACTGACGGATGACCGAGACGGACTGGCTGACGTCCTGCGCCGGCTGGAGCGGGTCGCCCCGGATTCCCCGGTGCTCGCGGTGATGCGCGACCAGGTGACCGACCCCGGATTCCGCGAGCGCTCGGACGAACTGAAGCGCCGCTGGGACGACATCTGCCGCCGCGCCTCCGACGGCGTCCCCGGCGCCGAGGACGAACTCCGCCGGGAGCTCCGTTCCCACCCGCACATCGAGCAGCTCCGGGTCGGCCTGCTCTTCGCCCTGTACGGCCGGGCTGCGGACGGCCGCGGCGACTACGAGGAGGCGCGCCGGCTCGCCCTCGAACTCGCCGCCGATCCGCGCGCGGGGCACCACACCCATTTCCACGTCGCGCAGTTCCTCTGGAACCTCGGCGAACGCGACGAGGCGCGGCGGCAGTTCTGCCTCGCGCTGGCGACCTCGGAGAGCGAGGAGGATCGGCAGACCGTACGGGTTGCCGCGCGCACCGTCGGCGCGGAGGTCGCCGGTCCGGCGGGTGGCGCGAGTCAGTGACCGTGAGCGGCGTGTCGCCGCGCTGCCACTGCCCCGCTTGGGCTGCGTAAACAGCCTGTCGTCCCACTGAGCACGTTCGTCCGTACCTCATTGAGCACACTCTCGAGTACGTCGGCAGGGCCCGGCGCAGGACCTCGCAGCATCCTCGTCGGGGACGTCACCGAGGCGACCACGTCGATGGACGCCCAGCCGGTGACGCCCGCGCCCTGGAAGTCCATGACCACGTTCCTCACAGCCCGGGCACCCGGTCGCCGTGGGACGGGAGGTCGCGCCGGGGGCGCGGATACGGGCCAGGATCGCGTGGGGCCGGCCGCGCTGGGCCGCGGCCCAGGTCTGCTGTCGCGTTCGGCACCGGCTCGATACCGGACCGCTTCAGAATCTCCCACGCCGGAGACGGTGCGACCTTGACGCCGAGGGCGGCAAGGTCGCCGTGGACACGCCGACAGCCCAGGCGCCGTTACCCGCGGGCCAAGCGGAGGACGAGAACCCGAATGCTGCACCGGGGCGGCGCATCAGGTCACGGTGCCACCGCAGGATCACGCCCGGGAAGAGGACGACACAGGGGTGCCGCAGCACGATCGACCAGCCCGCCCCGCCCGTCCAGCAGAACACGACCGTTCACATGAACCTGCACGTCACAGACCCTGGACGGGGTCTTCGGCGCCCGCAGGGCCGCCTCCGCCCGCCTGGCGGACATGGCCGCCCAGCGCCGCAGGCGTGTGGCGTTCTTCCGCGTCGAAGTGGCGCCAGGCACAGATGAGCGACGAGCCGGGTTGCGCGAGTGACGGGATCAGGTCAGGACCCGATTCCCCCCGCCTCGGCGAAAGAATAGGGACTGACCTGCGGAAACGCCGGACAGGCCGGTCCGTCGCCCGGGTTCGGCCGCCTGCGTCCGGTGCCGGCTGGAGACACCGAGACCCGCAAGCCGGACTACGGTCCGATTGTCGTGGTTTCGTATCAAAGACCTACTGGACGGCTTCATGAAGCAACCTCTGGCCTGGGACTTCCATCTAGATGGGACGGAACTGACCTCCATGCCCCCTTTGGGGCAGTACCAGCCGGAGCCGCAAGATGACAAACCGATCCGCCGGAGTGCACCGGTCCCGTGGCCGGCGCCGTGCGTCCCGTGCCCGCCGTTGGATCGTCGCGACGGTGTCCGTGGCCTCGCTCGGTCTGGTCGCCTGGCAGGTGATGAGCCACTACGAGATACCGCCGTTCACCGACAAGGGCGACCCCGTCAACTACGACCAGGCCGGCAGCGCGAAGCACGACAGGAGCGCCAAGCCCGCCGACTCCAATATTCTGATGCCCACGGGTCCCAAGGCCGACTTCAGGAACGTCAAGACCCTGAGCGACGGCACCCATGTCAGTGTCGTCACCCTGGACGGACCCAAGTCCGGATTCAAGGGCAAGGTATGGGTATGGGCGCCCAAGGAATACCAGGACGCGAAGTTCGCCACGAGCGGCTTCCCGGTGATGATCGCCCTGCCCGGCGGTCCCGGCAACGACAGCAACTACTGGTCGGTGGGCGAGTTCGGCTCCGACCGGCTCTCCCTGCAGAAGAGCATCTCCAAGTGGTACGAGCAGGGCAGGAGCAAGCCCTTCCTGCTGGCCATGCCGATCCTCAATCCAGGACCAGACACACACGGCATCTACTGGGACGCCAGTGACATCCCCGACCAGCCGAAGATGGGCACATGGCTGACGGAGGACGTCCCGAACCTGATGAAGGCCAACTTCCGCACCATCAAGGACCGTGCGGGCTGGAGCTACATGGGTTCCTCCACCGGTGGCTTCGCCAGCCTGAAGGCCGTCCTGAAGCACCCCGACAAGTTCAAGACCGCCATCGCCAACGGTCCCGACATCGTCCCCGACTCCCCGCTGTGGCGGGGCCACGAGAAGGAGATGCGGGAGAACAACCCGGAGGTACTGGCCAAGCAGCTGACGGCCGCCAAGGGGCCGGACGTCTACGTCGCGTTCCAGGTCGGCACGAGGGAGAACCCCGCGACCATCAGGGCTGTCAAGAACTTCATGGCCACCTACGGAAAGGGCCCGGTCCACACCAAGCTGTGGGAGATACCCGGCGGCACCCACAACGGCGCCACCTACCTGAGGCAGATGGAGGGGCCCATGCAATGGATCAGCGAGCAGGCGGCAGGCCCCACGCCGTCCTCTTGAGCCCCGGGTCCTGCGCTGTGGCATTTCTGTCGGGCGGTCGTCGTGAGACGGCAGACGGGCTCGGCGTCGCGCGAGCGCCCAGGCCGGTGTTCCAGGCAGCGGAGTGAAGACGATGCGCCGGTGATGATTCTGCTGCGGCGCAGCACGGCGGCCAGGAGACGGTGGGAACCGTCCAGGCTGCTGATGTGCGGGGGGGTGCCTCTATGTCTTTCGTCAAGC
>NZ_MLYN01000117.1:0-14719 GCF_001866675.1 Streptomyces sp. MUSC 14 | reverse complement strand
CCGCTTTCGCTTCGCGTTTCCCTTTCCGGCGATTCCGACTCTATCAGATGCTTTCGGCGTCTGACTCCCAGTCGGCGGGCTGTCTTTGGCCTTTTGGACTTTCTCCCGTCGGCCTTTCGACATTCACTACGTTAGCTCAGTTCCTTGGCGACTCATAGTCGAGTCCCGCGAGTTCGAATTCCGGGCACGCGGGCGCGCCGAAATCGACCCCGCGAAGGGGCTGTAACTAGGTAGTGGGGGTGGCCGCTCCGGCTGCTGGCGATTGCCGTACCCGGTTCAGCGGCTCGGGATACGTTACGCACTTCGCCAGGACGCGTCAACTTGAGCGACGCCTCGGTGCATGGGCCCGATAGGGGCTCACCGTCGGGTCGTCGACGACCCAGTAACGCCAGGGATGGACCTCGCCGTTGCCTCCTTCGCCGGCGACGCCGGTGCGCGGGCCGTTCCGTACCTGGTCAGCAGGGACCTTCGTTCCCGTCAGCATGCGCAGGGGCGTCTCGCCCGTGGCGCACGCGTCCGTGCCGTTCAGGGCACGGTCGATCCCGAGGGCGGTGGCCAGGCGAGCCGGACCTTTGGCCAGTTCCCTGTCGTTGCGGGCCGAAAGTCGACGTTTGCGGGCGAGGTCGGCGCCCTCGATCACCTCGCCCGCGCGGAGGAGGACGGCGCTCGCCCGGCCCTCGGGGCCGCAGACGAGGTTCATGCAGTGCCACATGCCGTAGGTGAAGTAGACGTACACGTGTCCGGGGGGTCCGAACATCACCTCGTTGCGGGCGGTGCGGCCCCGGTAGGCGTGTGAGCCGGGGTCGTTCGGGCCGTCGTACGCCTCCACCTCCGTGAGACGGAGGGCGATCGGGCCGTCGGGGGTCGTACGGACGAGGACGCGGCCGAGGAGATCGGGTGCCACCTCCAGGACCGGACGGTCGAAGAAGGCTCTGGGCAACGGCATACGGTCCGGGGACGCGATCATGCCGCCCGAGGTTAGTGCAGACGGGGCGCGGCACCGACGGAACCGGTCGGGGGTGAAGCGCGTTTGTAGGGGTCAAGGATCCGTTCGTAAAGGGAGAGTCAATGGCGTTCAAGAAGCTGCTCGCGAGCCTCGGTGCGGGCGGGGCCTCGGTCGAGACCGTGCTGACCGAGGTCAACACGGTGCCGGGCGGCGTCGTCCAGGGTGAGGTGCGTATCCAGGGCGGGTCCGTGAACCAGGACGTCGAGGGGTTGTCGGTCGGGCTCCAGGCCAAGGTCGAGGTGGAGAGCGGCGACCAGGAGTACAAGCAGGACATCGAGTTCACCAAGGTGCGGCTCGGCGGGGCCTTCGAGCTGCAGGCAGGCGCGGTGCACGCGGTGCCGTTCGGGCTGGAGATCCCCTGGGAGACGCCGGTCACGATGATCGACGGGCATGCGCTGCGCGGGATGCACATCGGGGTGACCACCGAGCTGGCGATCGCGCGGGCCGTGGACTCCGGCGATCTGGATCCCGTCAACGTGCACCCGCTGCCCGCGCAGAAGGCGATCCTGGACGCCTTCATCCAGCTGGGCTTCCGGTTCAAGAACGCGGACATGGAGCGTGGCCGCATCCGGGGTACGCGGCAGACCCTGCCCTTCTACCAGGAGATCGAGTTCTACCCGCCGTCGCAGTACCGGGGGCTGAACCAGGTCGAGCTGAGCTTCGTGGCCGACGCGCACGCCATGGACGTCGTACTGGAGATGGACAAGAAGCCGGGTCTGTTCAGCGAGGGTTCGGACACCTTCCGGTCCTTCCAGGTGGGGCTGAACGACTGGCAGGGGACCGACTGGGCGGCTTACCTCAACCAGTGGCTGTCCGAGGTCGGCAGCAAGCGCAGCTGGTTCTAGGCTCGGGGCTGCTGATTCCAGATCATCGATCAGGAGGTACCGAGGTGACCGAGCTGAAGCGGCGGCCGCTCCCCCATGATTTCCATCCGCCCGTGCCGTCGTTCACGGTGGCGAGCGAGGACGTCCGGGAGGGTGCGACGCTCAAGGACGCTCAGGTCTACGCGGAGGGCAACACCTCGCCGCAGCTGCGCTGGGAGGGATTCCCGCCGGAGACCAAGAGCTTCGCCGTGACCTGCTACGACCCCGACGCGCCGACCGGCAGCGGGTTCTGGCACTGGGTCCTGTTCGACATCCCGGCCTCGGTGACGGAGCTGCCGGCGGGTGCGGGAAGTGCCGGCTTCAAGGGGCTGCCGACGGGTGCGGTGCACGTGCGCAACGACTACGGGTCGAAGGACTTCGGCGGTGCCGCGCCGCCGCCCGGGGACGGGCCGCACCGGTACGTGTTCACGGTGTACGCGGTGGACCAGGAGAAGCTCGGCCCGGACGGCGACGTGTCGCCCGCCGTCGTCGGATTCAATCTGCGGTTCCACGCGATCGCGCGTGCCCAGCTCATCGGCGAGTACGAGAACCCGGCGCGGGGCTGAACGCAGCGCCGGGATTCCGTAGAGCGTTCATTGAACGTTCGCCCGCCTCCGGTCTTGGAAGTGATGGGAGGCGGGCATTTTTTATTGCGTTGTCCATCTCGGCGCGCCCGTCCAGAGTTGATCCAAGCCCGCCGGGGGTGGGCAGGTGCACACGGGAGGTGGGCTGGATGCGGGACACACTGGTGCTGAACGCGAGCTTCGAGCCGCTGTCGACGGTGACCTTGAACCGAGCCGTCGTCCTGGTGCTCCAGGACAAGGCCGTCGTCGAGCAGGCCCATCCCGAACTGCGCATGCGCGGCGCCGATGTGGACATACCCGCGCCGCGGGTGATCAGGCTGTGCAGGTATGTACGGGTGCCGTTCCGAAGACAAGCTCCGTGGTCGCGGCGGGGGGTGCTGGTCCGGGACCGGCACCGGTGCGCGTACTGCGGGCGCAGGGCGACGACGGTGGACCATGTGCTGCCGCGGGCGCAGGGTGGGCAGGACACGTGGCTGAACACCGTCGCCGCGTGTGCGGAGGACAATCACCGGAAGGCCGACAGGACTCCGGAGCAGGCGGGGATGGAGCTGCTGCGCGAGCCGTTCGAGCCGACTCCGGCGGACGCGATGCTCCTGGCTCTGGGGCAGGAGGACTTCGCCGCGCTGCCGGAGTGGCTCGCCCGGGATGCCGCCTGAGCGTCTGCCGAGTTCGCTCCGGCGGCGGAATCCCGTGTGCTGCTAGTCGATGCTCGGCTTCTCGCGGCGTTCCGTGCCGTTGTTCTGGGGTGGGATGGGGTTGCCGCCTCCCGAACCGCCGCCCAGGGGGCCGAAGTTGCCCATCGCGCCGGAGAGGCCCTTGAGGGCGTCGCCGATCTCGCTCGGGACGATCCAGAGCTTGTTGGCGTCGCCCTCGGCGATCTTGGGGAGCATCTGGAGGTACTGGTAGGAGAGGAGCTTCTGGTCCGGGTCACCGGCGTGGATGGCCTCGAAGACCGTACGGACCGCCTGGGCCTCACCCTCGGCGCGCAAGGCGGCGGCCTTGGCCTCACCCTCGGCGCGCAGGATCTGGGACTGCTTCTCGCCCTCGGCGGTGAGGATGGCGGCCTGGCGCGTACCTTCGGCGGTGAGGATCGCGGCGCGCTTGTCACGGTCGGCGCGCATCTGCTTCTCCATCGAGTCCTGGATGGAGGTGGGCGGTTCGATGGCCTTCAGCTCGACGCGGTTGACGCGGATGCCCCACTTGCCGGTCGCCTCGTCGAGGACGCCGCGCAGGGCCGCGTTGATCTCCTCGCGGGAGGTGAGGGTGCGTTCGAGGTCCATGCCGCCGATGATGTTGCGGAGCGTGGTGACCGTCAGCTGCTCGATCGCCTGGATGTAGCTGGCGACCTCGTAGGTGGCGGCGCGGGCGTCCGTCACCTGGTAGTAGATCACCGTGTCGATGTTGACGACCAGGTTGTCCTGGGTGATCACCGGCTGGGGCGGGAACGGTACGACCTGTTCGCGCAGGTCGATGCGGTTGCGGATGGTGTCGATGAACGGGACCACGATGTTGAGGCCCGCGTTCAGGGTCCGCGTGTAGCGGCCGAAGCGCTCGACGATGGCGGCGCTGGCCTGTGGGATGACCTGGATGGTCTTGATCAGGGCGATGAAGACCAACACCACCAGAATGACCAGGACGATGATGACCGGTTCCATCGTGTTCCCCGTACCCCTCTCCGCCGCGCCTCTTCGGCAGATCCCGTGACTGTGGAAGATCTTGCTGGTCGAGTCTGACAGACTGGCGCCCAACTCGCTTGTCGGATGCCTCAGATGACGATCGCGGTGGCCCCCTCGATCTCCACGACGTCCACCTCCTGGCCGACTTCGTAGGCGCGGTCGGTGTCCAGGGCGCGGGCCGACCAGACTTCACCGGCGAGTTTGATGCGGCCGCCGGCGCTGTCGACCCGTTCCAGTACGACGGCCTGCTTGCCTCTCAACGCGTCGATTCCGGTGGCGAGTCGGGGGCTCTGCCGGGTGTGCCGGGCGGCGATGGGCCGGACGACGGCGATGAGCGCGACGGAGACGATGACGAACGCGAGGACCTGGACGACGACGCCGAGGCCGAGTGCGGCGACGACCGCGGCCGCGACGGCGCCCACCGCGAGCATGCCGAACTCCGGCATCGCGGTGACGACGAGCGGGATCCCGAGTGCCGCCGCGCCGACGAGCCACCACACCCATGCGTCGATGTCGTTCACACGGTCATGGTAGGGCGGCGGCCGGACGGCGGACAGGGCGCAACGGGGAAGCGCGGCGGGGTCAGGACAGGGGCAGGCCCTGGGCGGTCCAACGGTCGCCGATCTGCTCGACGACGAGCGGGAGGCCGAAGCAGCGGGAGAGGTTGCGGGAGCTCAGCTCCAGCTCGATCGGCCCGGCGGCGAGGACCTTGCCCTGGCGGATCATGAGGACGTGGCTGAAACCGGGGGCGATCTCCTCGACATGGTGCGTGACCATGATCATCGAAGGGGCGATCGGGTCGCGGGCGAGCCGGCCGAGGCGGCGGACCAGGTCTTCGCGGCCGCCGAGGTCGAGGCCGGCGGCGGGCTCGTCGAGGAGGAGCAGTTCGGGGTCGGTCATCAGGGCGCGGGCGATGAGGGTGCGCTTGCGCTCGCCCTCGGAGAGGGTGCCGAACCTCCGGTCGAGGTAGTCGCTCATGCCGAGGCGGTCGAGGAAGGCACGGGCGCGCTGCTCGTCGACGTCCTCGTACTCCTCCTGCCAGCCGGCGGTCATGCCGTAGGCGGCGGTGAGGACGGTCTGGAGGACGGTCTGGCGCTTGGGGAGCTTCTCGGCGAGGGCGATGCCGGCCATGCCGATGCGGGGGCGCAGCTCGAAGACGTCGGTGCCGGGCGTGCCGAGGGTCTCGCCGAGGATCGCGGCGGTGCCCTTGCTGGGGTAGAGGTAGCTGGAGGCGACGTTCAGGAGGGTGGTCTTGCCGGCGCCGTTGGGGCCGAGGATGACCCAGCGCTCGCCCTCCTTCACCGACCAGGAGACCTGGTCCACCAGAGCCCGGCCCTCGCGGACCACGGATACGTCCTGAAGCTCCAGAACATCGCTCATGAGCGCGTTGTCTCCCCTTGCAGTGTGGCCGGTCTCGGCTGTCGCGTACGGCTGTGGCTCGGGCCGCCGCGCTTGTGGGCGAGGCCCTCATGAAATCTACGCCACGAGTACCCCGCTCCATTCCATCGGTCCTGTCCTTAGGGTGGGGGCATGCTCTCGGAACCGCGTTCAGGACGCCTCGCCGCTTGGGGAAATGCCCTTTTGGCCGGACTCGTCTCTCCGGACGACGCCGCTCTCGCCATCGTCGGCGAGGACGCGGTGCACCGGGTGGAGGGGCTGCCCGGCGAGTCCGCTCCGGTCGGGCTGACGCTCGCGCTCGGGCGGCTGCGGACGCTGGGGGCGACGGGGCTGCGGGTGGCACTGCCGGCACCCGGCCATCCGCTGGGGCTGAGCGGTCCGCCGGAGTTCAACGCGCGGGCGCTGGAGGCCGAGGAGGCGGTGGTCTGCTTCGGGGCCGCCTTCGGGCTGGTCCCGGAGGTGTACGAGGCCGGGCCCACGGGTGATGTGCACGCCGAGGTGGTCTGGCAGGTGCTGCCGGTGCGGGAGGCGCCGCCCGCGGACGTGCCGTCGCTGGGCGAGGCCGAGCGGGAACTGGCGGAGGCGCTGCGCGAGGCGACCGAAGTGCTGTCGAAGCTGGACGTCGCCGCGTCGGGTCCGGTGGCGGAGGCGGCGATCGACGCGTACCGGGCCCGGTCCGAGCACGGCCGGGAGGTGCTGGCGCCGGGGTATCCGCCGCGTGCGGTGCGGGTGCTGGAGCTGGCGCGGCGGGTCGCACTGCTGGTGTCGCTGGCGTACGGCAACGGGCACGGGGGTGCGGTCAGCGCCGGTGAGATGGCCGCGCGGGCCGAGGCCCTGCGGCCCGTGGAGCGAACGGCGCGGCGGGCGCAGGTGGCCGCGTACAACTCGATCGTGGAGGAGCGGGAGCGCGGGGCGCGCTGAACGCGCCGGGCTCCTCCCGGCAGGGGTGCCGGGAGGAGCCCGGAGTTGTGGTCAGGCGCTGTCGGACGTTCGCGGCCTTGTCGCCGAACGCCGGGTTCACCGCATCGATGACGCGCACGCTGTTCCCGACGGCGTTCCATGGGCGGGTCCCTCCCGCGTGTGCGGGTACGACCCGGCCGTGGGTCGTGCGTCGTCCGGCGCCGAAGGCAAACTGAAAGGCCTCCCGGTGCACACGGGAGGCCTGTGGTCAGTGTTCGGCGGGACTCAGTGGTTGACGCCGAGGTTGCCGAAGACCGGGTTCAGCGCGCCGATGACGCTCACGCTGTTGCCGACGGCGTTCACCGGGATGTGCACCGGCACCTGAGCGACATTGCCCGAGACGACACCCGGGGAGCCCTGGGCCTCGCCGGCGGCCTGGGAGCCACCGTGGGCGGAGGCCAGGCCCGCACCGGCCACCAGCAGGCCGCCGGCGGCAATCGTCACGGCCGCTGCCTTCTTCAGGTTCTTCACTTTCCAACCCCTCCTAGGCGTTCACCACGGCGGTTCGCCGCGGCACGCACTGGAGAACGGCGTGGCTCGCCGGAAGATGCGCCGTCCGGGTGACATTCCCACGACGGTATGAATCTCAGTCCGGAACGTGACCCTTGAGGTTGCCGTGCGTGACCGCCGTGGTGGCGCGACGGGCAGGCGCCGGAGCGGGTGTCTCAGCCGCTCACGCCGTGGCGCACGGCCCACAGCGCCGCCTGGGTGCGGTCGGCGAGGTCGAGTTTCATCAGGATGTTGGAGACATGTGTCTTGACCGTCTTCTCGGACAGGACGAGGGCGCGGGCTATCTCGCGGTTGGAGCGGCCGTCCGCGATCAGGCCGAGCACCTCGCTCTCCCGCTCGGTGAGCGAACCGCCTCTGCCCTGGCCGGAGTTGGAGTCCTCCTGGGAGAGCAGGGCCTCGGCGACCTCGGGCTGGAGCAGGACGTGGCCGGCGTACACGGAGCGGATGGCACCGGCGAGGGCGTCGGGGTCCACGTCCTTGTAGACGTACCCGGCGGCGCCCGCGCGCAGGGCCGGGACGACCGTGCGCTGTTCGGTGAAGCTGGTGACGATGAGCACGCGCGCGGGGTTGGCGAGTTCGCGGAGCTTGCGCAGCGCCTCGATGCCGTCCATGACCGGCATCTTGACGTCCATCAGGACGACGTCCGGGCGTAGTTCCTCGGCGCGGGCGACTCCCTCGGCGCCGTCGGCGGCCTCGCCGACCACCTCGATGTCGTCCTGGACCTCCAGGAAGGTACGCAGGCCCCGGCGGACGACCTGGTGGTCGTCGACGAGCAGCACGTTGATCGGGTCAGCCACCGGGGACCTCCAGCTCGATCGTGGTGCCCTTGCCGGGCACCGATTCCACGGTCAGTGTGCCGCCGACCCCGCTCGCCCGGTCCCGCATGGAGACGAGGCCCAGATGCCGGCCGGCGCGGCGGACGGCCTGCGGGTCGAAGCCGGTGCCGTCGTCGCTGACGCGCAGCACGGCGCCGCCGCCGCGCCGGTCCACGCGCACCGCGACGCACTCGGCGCCGGAGTGGCGCAGCGCGTTGTGCAGGGCCTCCTGGGCGACCCGGAGCAGCGCCTCCTCCTGGGCCGCGGGCAGGGCGCGGAAGCCGGTGCTGGCGAAGGTCACGCGCGCGGTGTGGGCGCGGTCGAGGACCTGGGTCTGGGTGCGCAGGGTGGCGATCAGACCGTCCTCGTCGAGGGCGGCGGGGCGCAACTCCACGACGGCGGCGCGCAGTTCGTCGACCGCCTCGGCGGCGAGCGCGGCGACCTGCTGGAGCTCGCCCTTCGCGCGCGCGGGATCGCGGTCGACCAGCGCGGTGGCGGCCTGGGCGGTCAGGCGCAGCGAGAAGAGCTTCTGGCTGACCGCGTCGTGCAGCTCGTGGGCGAGGCGGGAGCGTTCCTCCGCGATGGTGAGTTCTCGGCTGCGTTCGTAGAGCCGGGCGTTGGTGAGGGCGATGGCGGCGTGCTGGGCGAGGATGGAGAGCAGTTCCTGGTCCTCCGCGGTGAAGCCGCAGCTGCCTTCCGGCTTCGGGCAGTTCTTGTTCGCGAGGAAGAGGGCGCCGATGACCTCGTCGCCGTCGCGGACGGGCAGGCCCAGGAAGTCGACCAGGTCGGGGTGGGCGGTCGGCCAGCCCTCGAAGCGGGGGTCCTTGCGCACGTCGGCGAGGCGCTCGGGGCGGGCCTCGTGCAGCATCGCGGCGAGGATGCCGTGCTGGCGGGGCAGCGGGCCGATGGCCTTCCACTGGGCGTCGCTGACGCCGTCGACGACGAACTGGGCGAAGCCGCCGTGGTCGTCGGGGACGCCGAGGGCGGCGTACTGCGCGTCGAGCAGCTCACGGGCGGAGGCGACGATCGTCTTGAGGACGTCGCGCACCTCCAGGTGCCTGCTCATGGCCAGCAACGCGGCGCTCACCGCGGCGAGGCCGGACCGGGGGCCTTGACTCATGTCCTCACGGTACCGGCGGGGTGTGACACCACGGATCGGACCACCGCCGCCCCGACCAGGTCCGCTGGGCCTAGGACCGTTGATTGAGGTCACCCGGCCCGGGGCATGCCGGAGGGCCTGTGTGCGGTGCGGCCCGGGTCGGAGGCGGGCCCTGCCGAAGGAGGGACACGCGCGCGTACAGGCACGCGTAGGGGCACGTGTGCGCGTAGAGAGGTTGTGCCGGAGGAGTCGCCGAGGGCGCGCGGGGAGCGGCGGAGGTGCACGAGCCGCAGGCGTCTACGAGCAGGGGCGGACCTGGCTCTACCTGTGGCACGACGTCGGCGGCGTCCCTCTCATCCTCTCGGAGGAGAACCCTCACACAGAGCGTTGCGATGGCAACTCCTCGTGAGAATTCCGTGGGTGCGATGTGAGCCCGCGCATAGGGTCCACATCACGTACGAAGGGACATAGGAGATAAACCTTCCCCACCCGAACGGGACAGACGGTCCAATCTGTCCCGTTTTGCCCATCCCGGCTCCACTATCAGGGATCGTACGTCACACCTTTGCCTGGGCATTTTGCGCCAGCTAAGAATTGCTCTCGTCGCTCAGCGCCGTGGCCCTAGGGCCCGCGGCGTTCGTGCGGGAGGAACCGAATCCCCCGGCGGACGCAGGAGCGACCTCCGCGCTCACGAGAGGTCCATCAGCCATGCCCAAGAACGTTCTCACCCGAGTTCATACCCGCGCCCTGACCAAGCAGGGCAAGATCGTCGTCGCCGGTGTCGCCGCTCTGGGCACCGCCGCCCTCGCCTTCTCGGCCGCCCCCGGCCACTCCGGCACCGTCACCGGCGCCCCGGCCGCGGACGCCCAGGTCGCGAGCAGCAGCACGGCGCTGAAGAACGTCAAGGGCACGGTCACCGACCGGCTCGCCACCGACACGGTGAAGCTCGACAACATCGCCGCGCAGAAGAAGGCCGACGAGGCCACCGCGGCCAAGAAGGCGGCCGCCCAGGCCGCCGCGAAGAAGGCCGCCCAGGACCGCGCCGCCGCGCAGGCCGCGAACCGCTCCGCGCAGCGCCCCCAGATGGAGACGGTCGCCGCGACGAAGACGTACGCCAACAACCTCGACGGCTGGATCCGCGAGTCCCTGGACATCATGCACGCCAAGGGCATCCCCGGCTCCTACAGCGGCCTGCACCGCAACATCATCCGGGAGTCCTCGGGCAACCCGATGGCCATCAACAACTGGGACATCAACGCCGTCAACGGCATCCCCTCCAAGGGTCTGCTCCAGGTGATCCAGCCCACCTTCAACGCGTACCACGTGGCCGGCACGTCGTGGAACATCTACGACCCGGTCGCCAACATCACCGCCGCCGCCAACTACGCGGCGCACCGTTACGGCTCGATGGACAACGTCAACAGCGCGTACTGAGGCCTGGCGCGGACCTCAGCTACGTAAGCCGAAGGGCGGCACCCCGGAAACGGGGGCCGCCCTTCGGTGTCGTACGGGCGCGGTTACTTGCGCATGACCTCCGGCTCGTGGCGGCGCAGGAAGCGGGCCACGAAGAAGCCGCAGATCACACCGAGCACGATCAGCGCGATCATGTCCAGGGTCCAGGCCCCGGCCGTGTGGTTCCACAGCGGGTCGGTGCTGGACGGGTTGTCGGTGTTGGGCGAGATGTTGTTGAAGTCCAGCGTGGCGCCGGCGGCGGCCACCGCCCAGCGCGACGGCATCAGGTACGAGAACTCGTTGACGCCGAGCGTGCCGTGCAGGGTGAACAGGCAGCCGGTGAAGACGACCTGGATGATCGCGAACATCACCAGCAGCGGCATGGTCTTCTCGGCGGTCTTCACCAGCGAGGAGATCACCAGGCCGAACATCATCGAGGTGAAGCCGAGCGCCATGATCGGCAGACACAGCTCGAACAGCGTGGAGCTGCCGAGCACCACGCCCTGGTCCGGGATCGTCCGGCTGGCGAAGCCGATCACGCCGACCAGCAGGCCCTGGAGCACGGTGACGGCGCCGAGCACGACCACCTTGGACATCAGGTACGCCGACCGGGACAGACCCGTCGCGCGTTCCCGCTCGTAGATGACCCGTTCCTTGATCAGCTCGCGGACCGAGTTCGCGGCGCCCGCGAAGCACGCGCCGACGGCGAGGATCAGCAGCACCGTGGTGGCCGTGCCGTTCGGGATGTGCGTGCCGGTGAGCTTGTTGATCGTCGGGTTCACCAGCAGGCCCCGCTTGTGGTCGATCAGCAGGCTGACCGAACCGAGCACCGCCGGCAGGATCACCGTCAGCGCCAGGAAGCCCTTGTCGGAGACGATCACCGACACATAGCGCCGGATCAGGGTCAGCAGCTGCGAACCCCACGGCTGGGGCTTCGGCGGCCTGATGGCCTGCATCGGAGGCATGTGCTGTACGGACTGCGGGGCGGCCGCGTCGACGTCCGCCGCGTACATCTGGTAGTGCTGCGAGCCCTTCCAGCGGCCCGCCCAGTCGTAGTCGCGGTAGTTCTCGAAGGCGGAGAAGACGTCGGCCCAGCTGTCGTAGCCGAAGAAGTTCAGCGCCTCCTCCGGCGGGCCGAAGTAGGCCACCGAACCGCCGGGCGCCATCACCAGGAGCTTGTCGCAGATCGCCAGCTCGGCCACCGAGTGGGTGACGACGAGGACGGTGCGGCCGTCGTCGGCGAGGCCGCGCAGCAGCTGCATGACGTCACGGTCCATGCCCGGGTCGAGACCGGAGGTCGGCTCGTCCAGGAAGATCAGCGACGGCTTGGTGAGCAGCTCCAGCGCCACCGAGACGCGCTTGCGCTGGCCGCCGGACAGGGAGGTGACCTTCTTGTCCTTGTGGATGTCGAGCTTCAGCTCGCGCAGCACCTCGTCGATGCGGGCGTCGCGCTCCTGCGCCGTGGTGTCGGCCGGGAAGCGCAGCTTGGCCGCGTACTTCAGGGCCTTCTTGACGGTCAGCTCCTTGTGCAGGATGTCGTCCTGCGGGACCAGACCGATGCGCTGGCGCAGCTCGGCGAACTGCTTGTACAGGTTCCGGTTGTCGTACAGCACCTCGCCCTGGTTGGCGGGCCGGTAGCCGGTGAGCGCCTTGAGCAGGGTGGACTTGCCGGAGCCGGACGGGCCGATGACCGCGATCAGTGACTTCTCCGGGACACCGAAGGAGACGTCCTTCAGGATCTGCTTGCCGCCGTCGACCGTGACGGTCAGATGGCGCGCGGAGAAGGAGACCTCACCGGTGTCGACGAACTCCTCCAGCCGGTCGCCGACGATCCGGAAGGTGGAGTGGCCGACACCGACGATGTCGGCCGGGCCGAGCAGCACCGAGCCGCCCTTGGCGATCGGCTGGCCGTTGACGTACGTGCCGTTGTGCGAGCCCAGGTCGCGGATCTCGAACCGGCCGTCGGGCGTCGAGTGGAACTCGGCGTGGTACCGGGAGACCTGCAGGTCGGAGACGACCAGTTCGTTCTCCAGGGCACGGCCGATGCGCATGACGCGGCCGACCGAGAACTGGTGGAACGTGGTCGGGCTGCGGTCGCCGTGGGCCGGCGGCGCCCCCGCGCCACCACCGGGGTTCGCCTGCCCGTACGGGTCGGCGGGCCCCGCCTGCTGCGGGAACGCCGCCGCCTGCGGCTGCTGTTGCCACCCGGCCTGCTGCGGCACGGCCTGCCGCGGCGCCGGCGCCTGCTGGGCCGGTGCCTGCTGCGGTACCGCCGCCTGCGGTGCGGCGGCGGCCTGCTGCGGGGCCTGCTGGGCCCAGCCCGGCGCGCCGGCGCCCTGCGCGGCGTACGGGGCGGGCTGCTGGCCCGCCGCGGCACCGGACAGATTCAGCCGCGGTCCGTCGGTCGCGTTGCCGAGGTGCAGCGCTGTGCCCGGGCCGATCTCCACCTGCTGGATCCGCCGGCCCTGCACGAACGTGCCGTTGGTGCTGCCGTGGTCCTCGATGACCCAACTACGGCCGTCGAAACGGACCGTGGCGTGCCGCCAGGACACCCTGGCGTCGTCGAAGACGATGTCACCCTGCGGATCGCGGCCGAGGGTGTACGGCCTGGACGGATCCAGCGTCCAGGTCCGTCCGTTTGATTCCAGAACGAGTTCAGGCACTCCATGCCCCACTGAGTTGTCCCCCGAATTACCCCCATCGCAGGGAGTCTAGGGATGTCGAACATCGGGAGGAACTATTTCAGGCTCCGGCCCCTGACCGAAACCCGGGCCTTGTCACGAATGCGTCCGTGCGCTGCAACATGCGCCGTTGACGGGGTTGAAATCCGCCCGGAGAGTGGTATTCCCGGCGAGGGGGACAAGCGCGGCCGGGCCGTCGCGCCGCGGTTCGACGGAATCCGGCAGGAGGGGATCGGGGGCTGCCATGAGGTCTGCCACGCGCGCCGGGACCGCACGGCGCGCCGGGAGGGTGCCCTGGGCCGACGTACTGCTGTCCGCCGTCACGGCGGTGAGCTGGGCGTCGGCCGGGATGGCCGGCACCGCCGCGCTCGGGCTGCATCTGCTGCAGGCGGACGGGGCCGGCTCACTGGGCCCCATGACGGCGGCCGTTGTGGCGCTCGGGGCGGGCGGTTCGATCGTACCGTCGGGCGATGTGTCCGCTTTCGGACTGAAAGGCGACGTGGCGCACACGGCCATCGAGATCACGCCACTCGGGGTGAGTCTGGTCGGCGCCCTGCTGCTGTCGTGGTTCTTCCTACGGTCCTTGCGCACGGCGGGAGTTGTGATCGCGCCCGCCGAACTCCTCGCACGCGCGGGCACGGTGGTCGCGCTCTTCTTGGCGCTGCTGGGCGGGCTCGCCTGGGCGGGGCACGACGTCATCACCGTCGACGGCGGCTCACTCGGCACGGGCGGCACGGGCGGAAAGGGAGGCGGCGGGCTCACCCTGCCCGGCATCGGGGACGTGGGCGGAATGCTGCCGCACGGGATCGGCGGTCTGATCCACGCCAGGGCCGGCGTCGGTTTCACCGTGGACACCCCGGCCACGCTGCTGGGCGGCCTCGGCTGGTGCGCCGGCGTCCTGCTGGCCGCGCTGCTGGCCGCGCGGCGCGCGCCGCTGCCGCCGGGCTGGTCCGCCGTGCACCGGGTGGTCCGGCCGGCGGTCTCGGCGCTCGTCACCGTGCTGCTGCTGACCGTCGCGGCCGGGCTCGCGGTGGCGGCGTACGCGGCGATCGGCGACGACCATCCGGGCCGGATCGCCGGAGCGGTCCTGCTCGGCACTCCGAACGGCGTCTGGCTCGGTCTGCCGCTCGGCCTGTTCGTCCCCTGGGACGGTCACGCCACGGGGCTGCTGCGCACCTTCCTCCCCCACCCGCTGGAGCAGTTCCTCGGCACGCCCGCCGACCGGCCGGTGACCCTGGCCGGGCTGGCCGGCCTGGACGGCCGCGTGTGGCTGCTGGGGGTGGCGGCAGCCCTGGCGATGCTGCTGGCCGGCGTGCTGACGGCGGTCCGCACACCGGTGGCACGACGGCCCGGCGGCGGCCACGGGGTACGGGCGCACCGTGGCGCCCTCGGCCACATGAGGCCGACGCCGGGCGGCGCTGTCGATCGCCCGGCCGGGCCGTCCGACAGCGCCCTCGGCCTGGCCGCCCGCTGCGCGCTGCGCCTGGCCGTCGTGACGGCGCTCGCCCTTCCTCTGCTCGCCCGGCTGACGGATGTCTCCGTGACCGCGTCCCTGTCCGTGCTCGGCTTCGACACCTTCGGCGCGGGCATCACCCTGCACGGCCACCTCGGCGCCGCGCTCCTGCTGGGGGCGGCGTGGGGGGCGGGGGCCGGGGCGGCGGGAGCACTGCTGGCG
>NZ_MLYN01000116.1:0-1504 GCF_001866675.1 Streptomyces sp. MUSC 14 | reverse complement strand
CGGACTTGAGGTGGCACCGCGGACGGCGGCCGGACTGCAGAAGCTGGCCGACGAGCGCGGGATGACCATGTCCATGGTCGTACAGGCCGCGCTGGGCGTGCTGCTGGGCAAGCTGGGCGGCGGCGTCGGCCACCGCGGTGTCCGGGTCGGGCTCCACGTAGGCCACCAGGCGCTGGTCGCCCTTCTGGTCCTCGCGGACCACGACCGCGGCCTGCTTCACGCAGGGGTGCCCGGTGAGCACGTGTTCGATCTCGCCGAGTTCGATGCGGAAGCCGCGGACCTTGACCTGGGAGTCGGTACGGCCGAGGTACTCGACCTGGCCGTCCTTGTTCCACTTGACCAGGTCGCCGGTCCGGTACATCCGGGTGCCGGGCTCGCCGAAGGGGCAGGCCACGAACCGCTCGGAGGTCAGCCCGGTCTGCCCCAGATAGCCGCGCGCCAGGCAGACGCCGGCCAGGTAGAGCTCGCCGGCGACCCCCGGGGCGACCGGGCGCAGCGCGGCGTCGAGGACGTAGACCTGGTTGTTCCAGATCGGCGCGCCGATCGGCACCCGGTCCGCGCCCGGCACGTGCTGCCAGCCGGTGACCTCGACGGTCGCCTCGGTGGGGCCGTACAGGTTGTTCGCGGAGCAGCCGGGCAGCAGCTCGACGAACCGGTTGGCCAGCGCGGCCGGGAACGCCTCGGCCGCGACCTCGATCCAGCGCAGGCTGGAGCAGTGCGCGGCCGACGGCTCGGTCACGAACGCCGACAGCAGGGACGGCACGAAGAACGCGCCGGTCACCCCCTCGCGCTGGATCAGGTCGGCCAGATAGGCCGGATCACGGCGCCCCTCCGCGCTCGCGACGACGACACAGGCACCCATCTGCAGGTTGGAGAACATCTCCGGCACCGACGCGTCGAAGCTCGCCGACGTGCTCACCAGCATCCGGTCCTCGACCGTGACGTCGAAGTGCTCCAGACCCCAGGCGATGCGGTTCATGATCGACCGGTGTTCGACCGGCACGCCCTTGGGCCGGCCGGTGGAACCGGAGGTGAAGATGGCGTAGGCCGTGTTGTCCGGCGACAGCGTCCGCCCGGGGTTCGTCCCCGGGTAGGCGGAGACGTCCGGAAGGTCCTCGGTGAGCACGACCAGCGGCCTGGCGCTGTCCAGGATGTGCCGCACCCGGTCCTCGGGCAGTTCGGTGTCCAGCGGCACGTACGCCGCACCCGCCTTGACCACCGCGTAGACCGCGACGAGCAGCTCGACCGAACGCGGGATGCGCACCGCGACCAGCGTCTCGGGACCCGCGCCCTGCTCGATCAGCCAGTGCGCCAGCCGGTTCGCACGCCGGTTGAACTCGCCGTAGGTCAGCGTCTCCCGCTCGGCGATCACCGCGACCCGCTCCGGCTCACGCGCCACCTGCGCCTCGAAGGCGTCCGGCAGGGTACCGGCGGCCACCGGATGCGCGGTGTCGTTGACCCGCCGCACCAGCCACTCCCGCTCGTCCTGCCCCAGCACCTCGAT
>NZ_MLYN01000115.1:0-5420 GCF_001866675.1 Streptomyces sp. MUSC 14 | reverse complement strand
CTTGCAGGACCGCGAAAAACATAACGGGGGGCGCAGGACAGCGCGCCGTTCTCTCGTAAGGTTTGGGCCGTGGGATCTCTGCGCAATCCGGTCGGGCCGCTTCCCTCCTCCATCTACTGGCGAAGGAGGGCCGTCATGCTGGCCGTGGTCGCCGTGCTGGCGCTGGTGATCACGCTGGTCGTCACCGCGGGCGGCGGCGGGGGAGGCAAGAAGAACAGCGACGCGTCCAGCGGCAAGAACCCCGCGAACACGATCACGCCCGGCCCCTCCTCGTCCGGGCCCGCGATCAGCCAACACCCGGGCGGGCGCGACGAGTCGAGCGGCGGCGGCAGCGGCGGGGGCGACTCCGGGCCGGGCGGCGACAGCGGTTCCGGCTCCGCGGACTCCTCCGGCGGCTCGGGGTCCGGCGGCGGCTCGTCCTCGGGCGCGGCGGGCGGCGGTACGGTCGTCGCGGGCGACGCGCTCCCGGCGTCCTCCGCGCTGCCCAACTGCACGTCCTCCGCAGTGGCGTTGAGCCTGAAGAGCCTGCACAACTCCTACTCGCCGGACCAGACGCCGACCTTCGAACTCACCGTCAGGAACAGCTCCTCGGCCGACTGCAAGATCGATCTCGGGCCGAAGAACGCGGTGTTGACCATCACGCCGTCGGCCGGCAGCGACTCCTACTGGTCCTCGGCCGACTGCCCCAAGGGCGCGGCGAGCCTCGTCTTCCGGGTGCCGGCCGGGCGGAGCATCACCTACACGGTGACGTGGGACCGCAAGCCGAGCGCACCGCAGTGCGAGACGCCTGCGGCGGGCTCGGCGAAGGCGGACACGTATCTGCTGGAGGCCAGCACGCCGGGCTTCGGGAAGCAGGAGGCTTCGTTCGTGCTGTCGGCGGACTAGGGCGACCGCAGCGCCCTGTAAGGGGCGCGGGGAACTGCGCGAGTAACCACGACGGACCGGTAGTCGCGATATGACGGAGCCCGCCGAGCTGTCAGGCGACTCAGACGTACCGCTCCAGGATCGAGGACTCCGCCAGCCGCGACAGACCCTCGCGCACGCTCCGGGCCCGGGCCTCGCCCACGCCGTCCACGGTCTGGAGGTCGTCGACGCTCGCGGCGAGCAGCTTCTGCAGGCCGCCGAAGTGCTCCACCAGCCGGTCGATGATCGCGCCCGGGAGGCGGGGGACCTTGGCCAGCAGCCGGAAGCCCCGCGGGGAGACCGCGGAGTCCAGCGTCTCGGGGGACCCGGTGTAGCCCAGCGCACGCGCCACCGTGCCCAGTTCGAGCAGCTCCCCGTGGGTCAGCGCGTCCAGCTCGGACAGCGCCTCCTCGACCGTGCGGGAGCGCTTCGCCGTCGGCTCGGGGACGTAGTCCCGCACGACCAGCTCGCGGTCCGGCTCGACGCCCGCGATCAGCTCCTCCAGCTGGAGGGCCAGGAGGCGGCCGTCGGTGCCCAGTTCGACCACGTACTCGGCGATCTCGGTGGCGATGCGGCGGACCATCTCCAGCCGCTGGGCGACGGCGGAGACGTCCCGGACCGTCACCAGGTCCTCGATCTCCAGCGCCGACAGGGTGCCGGCCACCTCGTCCAGGCGGAGCTTGTACCGCTCCAGCGTGGCCAGCGCCTGGTTCGCGCGGGACAGGATCGCCGCCGAGTCCTCCAGGACGCGGCGCTGACCGTCGACGTACAGGGCGATCAGGCGCATCGACTGGGAGACGGAGACCACGGGGAAGCCGACCTGCTTGCTCACCCGGTCCGCCGTGCGGTGCCGCGTGCCCGTCTCCTCCGTCGGGATCGTCGGGTCCGGCACCAGCTGCACGCCCGCGCGCAGGATCTTCGACAGGTCCGACGACAGCACGATGCCGCCGTCCAGCTTGCACAGCTCGCGCAGCCGGGTCGCGGTGAACTCCACGTCCAGCACGAAACCGCCCGTGCACATCGCCTCGACCGTCTTGTCCGAGCCGAGGACGATCAGCCCACCGGTGTTGCCGCGCAGCACGCGCTCAAGGCCGTCACGCAGGCCCGTACCGGGAGCCACGGCGCTCAGCGAGGCGCGCATCAGGCCATCGGAACCGGCACTCCCACCGATCTTTCCGGGAGCCGCCGCCCGGTCGTTGGCTGCCACTGCACTCCTCCGGTCGCAGGTTCTGACGCGCCCCCGCACCCGCACTCTGTTCGCACGGACGGGCGAGACCTGGGCAAAGTCTACCGGCGCTCCTCCGCCTCCCGCGGGGCCTCTCGGCGACGCGAGCGGGGCAGGACCCGCAGCGCGTCCCCCATGTCCGCGACTTCCAGAACCTTCATACCGGGCGGCACCTTGCCCGGATCGGTCGGTACGAGCGCGTGCGTGAAGCCCAGCCGGTGCGCCTCGGCGAGCCGGCGCTGCACGCCCGTGACCCGTCTGACCTCGCCCGCGAGGCCCACCTCGCCGATGGCCACCAGGTTCTTCGGCAGCGGGGTGTCGCTCGCGGCGGAGGCGAGCGCCAGCGCGATCGCGAGGTCGGCGGCCGGCTCGGACAGCTTCACCCCGCCCACCGTCGCCGAGTAGATGTCCCGCTTGCCGAGCGCGCTGATCCGTCCGCGCTGCTCCAGCACCGCCAGCATCATCGACACCCGGGAGGTCTCCAGGCCGGAGGTCGTCCGGCGTGGGGAGGGGATCTGGGAGTCGACGGTCAGCGCCTGCACCTCGGCGACCAGCGGGCGACGGCCCTCCAGGGTGACGGTCAGGCAGGTGCCCGGCACCGGCTCGGCCCGCCGGGTCAGGAACAGGCCGCTCGGGTCGGCGAGGCCCGTGATGCCCTCGTCGTGCAGCTCGAAGCAGCCGACCTCGTCCGTGGCGCCGTAGCGGTTCTTCACGCCGCGCACCAGGCGCAGGCGTGCGTGCCGGTCGCCCTCGAAGTGCAGCACGACGTCCACGAGGTGTTCGAGGAGGCGGGGGCCCGCGATCGCGCCGTCCTTGGTGACGTGGCCCACGAGGAGCGTGGACATGCCGCGCTCCTTGGAGGCGCGGATCAGCGCCCCGGCGACCTCGCGCACCTGGGCCATGCCGCCGGGCGCGCCGTCGATCTCCGGGGAGGCGACCGTCTGCACCGAGTCCAGGATCAGCAGGGACGGCTTCACCGCGTCCAAGTGGCCGAGGACGGCGGCCAGGTCGGTCTCGGCGGCCAGATACAGCTCGTCGTGCAGCGCGCCGATGCGGTCCGCGCGCAGCCGCACCTGGCTCGCCGACTCCTCGCCCGTGACGTAGAGCGTGCGGTGCTCGGCGCTCGCGGACTTGGCGGCCACGTCCAGCAACAGGGTGGACTTGCCGACGCCGGGCTCGCCGGCGAGCAGCACGACCGCGCCGGGCACGAGGCCGCCGCCGAGCACCCGGTCGAGCTCGGGCACGCCGGTCGTGCGGGCGGTGGCCTGGCGGCCGTCGACCTGGCCGATGGGCAGCGCGGAGCTCGTGACGCGGCCCGGTGCCGTCGTACGGACCGCGGGCGCGCCGTATTCCTCGACGGTGCCCCAGGCCTGGCATTCGGGGCAGCGGCCGAGCCACTTGGCCGTCTGCCAGCCGCACTCCGTGCAGCGGTAGGACGGGCGGTCCTTGGTGGTCTTGGTACGGGCAGCCATGCGGAAACCGTAGCCCGCGGCACTGACAACCGGTCCCGGGACCGGGCGGCGGACGTCCCGAGTCGCGGAACGAAAGGTTCCTGTCCCCTTATGAGGGATCGTTTCACCCGTACGGATTAAAAGAGCGCAAGGATAAAGAAGGGGCACTCCGGGGCCGCCTACGGTCGCACAGGTGATGAGCAGCAGTCCGGAGACCACGACCCGCACCACCGGAGCGCACCGGACGCACCACGCGGCGCGCGAAACACGCGAGGCACGCGAGGAGCGGGAGGGACGCGACCGTGCGGCCGCACGCACCCTCGCCCACCGCATGCCGACGCGCTACGAGCCGTACCTGGACGGTCTGTTCACCTACTGCCTGTCGGTGCTGTGCGACCACGACGCCGCCACCGCCGCCCTCCGCGACGTCCTCGCCCTGGCCGAGCGGCGCGCACACCGTGTCCCGGAGGCCGCGGCCGACCGCAGGGCCTGGCTGTACGCGCTGGCCCGCTGGGCGTGCCTGCGGGGGCTGACCGAGGCCAAGCAGAAACGTCAGGCCACGCACGCGTCGGGCCGCCCGGCGCCGGCGGGAGCGGCCGGGGCGGCCGCGGGCGAAGGCGGCGGGAGCGCGGGGAAAGGGGCTGCGGGGAGAGGAGCCGCCGGGCCGGCGGGAAGACCGGGCCCCGATCCGGCCCTCGCCCCGGAGACCCAGGAGCAGCGGCGCCGCGAACTCGCCCTGCTGGCCTGGCCGGAGGCCGCCGGCACCACCCCGGAGCAGCGCGAGGCCCTGGAACTCGCCGTCCGCCACCACCTCGCCGCCCACGAGGTCGCCGCCGTCCTCGGCATGGCGGACGCCACCGCGCGCGAGCTGCTCGCCTCCGCCGCCTGCGAGGTCGAGCGCACCCGCGCCGCCCTGGCCGTGGTCGGGGCCGGCGGCTGCCCGAGCGTGTCCCACCTCACCGGCGACAGCGGGCTGGTCCTGAGCACCGCGCTCCGCCGCGAGCTGGTCCGGCACGTCGACGACTGCCCGCGCTGCCGCCGCACCGCCGAGCGCGCCGCCCCCGGACGCTGGCCCGGCACCGCGGTCACCCCCGCCGAGCTGCCCGTCCTGGAAGCACCCCGCGCGGCCCTGCACAGGGCGTTCGCGCACCACACACGCACGCGTGGCGTCGACGTACCCCGCTTCGACCGGCGCGGCTTCCCGATGGACCCCAAGGACCGCGCGGCCCGCCGCGACCGCCTACGCGCGCGTGCAGTGACGACGACGGTCGTCGCCACGGTCGTCGCCGCCCCTGTCCTGGCCCTGTGGGCCGCCTACCGGGGTGCCCCCACGGCGGAGGGCGAGGGCCGCTCGCCCTCCGCTCGCGAGGCGCAGGGGCCCGACGCGCTTGCCGAAGACCCGAGCGGCGGCTACGAGAACGCCGGGAACGCGAGCCTGAAGCCCGGTTCCCGCGTCGGCAGGAACGGCAAGGCGGACGTCTCGGTGGAGGTCGTCAGCGTCACCGGAACGGGAGCGGGGCGGCAGGGCGCCGGCCACCTGGACGTGACCGCCGCCCACGACGGCGACACCACGCTGATCACCCTCGCGGCATCGGGCGCCGCCCCGGTCCGCTGGTCCGCGTCCACCACCGTCGGCTGGCTCTACCTGAGCCGGTCCTCGGGCACCCTCGCCCCCGGCCGGACGTCGACGATCAAGGTGTACGTCGACCACCTCCGCGAGCCCTCCGGCCACTGGCACGCACAGGTGGCTGTCTCCCCGGCGGGCACGGTGGTCACGATCGACGGCTACGGCACGGCCCCGACCCGCCCGGCACCCCCCACGCCCCCACCGTCCTCCGCTC
>NZ_MLYN01000114.1:0-31313 GCF_001866675.1 Streptomyces sp. MUSC 14 | reverse complement strand
ACTATCCAACAGGCCAAATGAGATGGCGTCTAAATGCGTGACAACACCGGCGAACCACGAGGCCATCGTGCCATTCACGTGCCAGATCCTGCGGGGAACAACGGGGACTGGCCACCTGTACAGCCATGGCCGCAGCACCACCCCGCCGCAGGTCAGCGCAACAACTGCCGCCAGAAACCCCTAGCTTCCCAAGCTGAGAGCTTCGCCAGGCCATCAGTCGGTCCGTCCCCACGGCCCGGCCGGCGCGACTTGCTCCCGGCGACGGCAATGCACCGTGGTTGAGGGCAGTGGGGGTGCAGCAAGACATACACATCGCCTGAGACTGGAGCGGTTCGGCGGGAACCTGGCAGGTGGTCACGGTCGACATGCCATTCCTGGTGGACTCGGTCACGCACAGCGGCTTGTCACGGTCCACTCTCCATTCAAGATTCCCAACGCAGCGCAGACCCTCTGGTCAGCTGCCGCCTTGTCTAGCGCCTGGCAAGTGACTAGCCAGAACGTCAAAGTTTGACCCTGCATTTTGTACACATAGGGCTCCCCCCAGTGCCCTCCGAGTGAATGCTTCACTGTTGGCTATGACTCCGAAAACGAGTGCCACAAGGCAGCGCCCACAGTTCGAACTTCGCTGCGGCTGACTGCACTTGACCGTTCAGCGCGTCCCTGCCTGGCTGGTGGCAGCCCTCGCAACGACCACGGGCAGCGGAGTCGCAGCGTGGTTCGCTCATCGTTAGCACAGCACACCCCGGCCGCCAGCCGAGGAGGCGTCGATACTCGGCATCCGGAAGGCCGCGCTCGTCACGTATATCCGGCGGACGTACTACGGCGACCAGGGGCGGCCCGTGGAGACGGCGGACATCGTCGTGCCCGCAGCGCACTGCGAGATCGTGTACGAGATCCCGATCAACCGCTAGACGCGTAGGGCAGTCACGGGCAGCGCGTGTGTCGAACTCCCGAGCATGAGCGGCGGGGATAGCGTTGAGGTTATGGCCGTCGATGTCCTCACCGAGACCGTGATCGCCCGCCCCTGTGCGGAGGTCGCCGCCTACGCCGGGAATCCGACCAACGCGCCGCGCTGGTACGCCAACATCGTCTCGGTTCGTTGGCAGACCTCGCCGCCGCTCGCCGTGGGCTCGAAGCTCGACTTCGTCGCCCGCTTTCTGGGGCGCACCCTGACCTACACGTACGAGGTCGTCGAGTACTCCTCCGAACGACTCGTGATGCGCACCGCGCAGGGGCCGTTTCCCATGGAGACGACCTACACCTGGCAGCCGGTGGACGCTGACCATACCCGGATGACGCTGCGCAACCGCGGCGAGCCATCCGGCCTTGCGAAAGTGAGCGCTCCGATGATGGCTGCAGCCGTGCGGCGGGCCAACGTCAAGGACCTGGCCACGTTGAGAGGGCTGCTGGAAGGCGCCAACGCCTAACGACTCCAACCGACGTTCACCGGCCGACTTCTGACATCCACGGCTGACATCAACGAGGCCGGACGGCAGCACACAGCGGCGCCCCTGGGCGACCGCCGGATCAGCTGACGGCGGCGCCAGGGGCGGGCGTAGATCGAACTCCTGAAGCGGGTGTCGCAGGTTCGATCAGCCGAGATAAGGCCGCTCACGGTGCTCCAGAAAGTGGCGGATCCGGAGTAGCTGCGTGTGGTGCATCGGCAGTTGATCGATCTCTTCCGGCTGGACGAACCGCAATTCCGTGGACTCGTCCGAGATCGCGAGTCGGCCGCCGACCACGCGGGCGGTGAAGCAGACGTTGAACTGTCTGCGTACCTCACCGTCCGTGTAGACGATGATGTGGCGAGGGTCGGTGTACGTGCCCACGAGCCCGGTGATCTCTACGTCCAGACCTGTTTCCTCCTTCACCTCGCGGACGGCCGTTCCCGGGAGTGAGTCGGTCATCTCCATGCCGCCGCCAGGGAGCGCCCAAAGGTCGTTGTCCCGGCGGCGCTGGAGGAGGATGCGCCCTTCGTCGTCGGCAACCACGGCGGACGCGGCGACCACCAAGCTGTTCGGCTCAGGTGCTGCTGCGTCGTCGTAGTACTCGGTCCGTGCCATGGTCACCCTTCTCGTACCGGCGTCGCGGTCTCCCACACAGCGTCGAAGCTGCTGGCGTAGGTGTCGAACATGCCGCCCTCTCCGTTGCGTCGAAGATGCCACACGGGTGCACCGTAGGCGTTCACGCCCCAGACATGGGCATTGACCAGCGCCTGGTCATCCGCACGATAAATCGAGTTGTAGAGCGTGGTGGCATGGGTCCGCACCTCGATGCCGGGTACCTCGGCCAGGGGGCGATAGTGCATGAGGGCGAGTCGGCAGCGGGACTCGATCCCATGGCCGAACCTCTCTTCGCTACCGCGCTGTTGGACGTTCGTGCTGTCCGGGTCGCCGATCGCGATACGGACAGCACATCCGTCAGCAGCTCGCTCTCGCAACAGGTCGTTGAGCCGCGGGTACGCCTCGTGCAGGAAGACGGCCGCATAGACCAACACGTCGATGTGCTCGCGGGCCTGGGACAGCATGTCCACGAAGGTGGACACGGGGATGTCCGCCCGCTGGTCGTAGAGAGCCACAAGTTCCGGACTGACGGCGCGGGCAGGGCGTGCCTGCCGGAGCGCTGGCCATAGAGCGTGCACGTCTTCTCCTAGCGTTTCCGCTGCCAACATGGCCGTGGCTCGGCGCGGCGTACGCCCCAAATTGACCCATCGTTCGACGGACTTGGGATCGACTTCGACCCGGTCCGCAAGGGCGGTGTACGTCCAGCCGCCGGCCGCCATGGCAGCACGTAGCCTCTCGTTCGGCATCCCAATCTCTCCCAACACTCGGGGACGGCACTAGGGACGTTCTATCCGACGCGGGACGTCCTGAAGTGGTGTTTGTCGGAGGTTCCGACGTCCTCACGGGCGCCAGGATGCTCGTGCACATGGCGAGCAACCAGCAGACCAGACCAGGCATCGGTGAACTGGCGAAGGACACTGCCAGCGGGCGAATCGGCGTCGTCATGGGTGAGATCGGCGCCCGGGTGCAGATACGGCCCATCGGTGGCGGCGTCGAGTGGGACGCCCGGCCGGACAACGTGGTGGCGCCGACAGCGCGGGAGGAACTGAGCGCCCGCCTTGCCATCAAGGACGGCAACCGCCGGGGCAGGCTGTGATGCGCGCCATCGGCCGATATGCGGAACCTCTGTTCATCATCATGATCAGCAGCTCGTGTGGCCTGGTGATCGGCATGGCCCTCGGTATCCGCCGGTAGACCGGCTGGCCCCGGACGGGGTGCCACCTTCCTTGGCTCCCCCTTCCCCGTTCGGGGCCGGCCTTCCATCCCACTCGGTTGTCCTGGGCCATGCCTCGGTGACCGATACGGGCGTAAGTGCCAGAGCACAGCGACACTCAAGGAGTATTCGCATGACGGCAACGGCCAACGACCAGAGGACCGGGCGCGCGGTGGCTGGTGAGGAGCTGTTCGACAGCCTCACCCACTTCGTGGTCGTCCACAACGGGCAGCCACCCGAGCGGGCGGCACGGATCGCGGACCAGGCGGTGGCCTTCCTGGTCACTGCGGCAACCGCCACCGTTCCCATGGTGCCGTCGGACGACGTGGACCTCGGCCTGCACGCGCTCATCCTGCACACGAAGGAGTACGCCGCGCTCTGCGAGCAGAACGCGGGCCGCTTCCTCCACCACAACCCGACGCCGGGATGCAGACCCCGTGACCCGGAGAAGGTTTCCGCCTCCGCGCATGCGATGAAGTCGGCCGGGTTCATGGTCTTCGACGACCTGTGGACCGTGGACGGCACGAACCTCGCGCAGTGCGACTCGGACTACGGTCGACCGTACGGCCAGGCATAGCAACACGACATCAGCGACTCGGCCGGCCTCGACTCTGGGTCGGCCGCCTCGCCCGGAAGGAGAACAGACGTTGTCCGGGACACCCCCTGAACTGCCGATCGTCGTGCTCGACGCACTCATGCCCACGGCTCAGCGCCTGGTCCTCAATCGCCGGGGCTCCACGGTCTGGGAGGTGGAAAGCCACAGGGGCCACTACGCCGTGAAGGTCGGCTACCCGATCGAGGCAACGGCGGACTGGTCCGCCCAGCCCTGGACGGCGCTCGCCCCCGCGCGTGAAGGTGCCGTGCTGCACCGCCTCGGGTTCCCTGACTTCGCGTACGGCGAATGGGACGGCGGTACCTGGAACTTCCAGCCGTGGCGCGAAGGACCGGATCTCTACCAGCTGTGGGAGCCCTGCCGCGCGCGGGACTCCCGGATCGAACCGCACACCAGCGTCGCCCTGGGCTGCGTGGAGGCGCTCGCAGAACTGCACGGCAAGGGCTGGGCCCACGGCGACGTGCAGCCCGCGCACTTCATCATCGGGCCGGAACGGACCCACCTCATCGACCTGGCCTTGGCGCGCGGTGGGCACGTGCCCGAGGGGTACGACTTCCCGTTCCGCGGCTGTCTCGTCCACTACGAGGCGCCGGAGATCGCGCGCAGCGTACTCGCGACCGGAGAAGCGCAGGCCACACCCGAAGCCGACATCTACGCACTCGGCGCATCACTGCTCATCTCCGCCACGGGCTGGCGGGCGGTCGAGTACCCGGACGACGCACCGCGCCCCGTGCAACGACAAGCCGTGACAAACGGCAGGCGGCGGCCGGTGAAGGTGCAAGGAGAACTGGGTGAGCTGATCGAGGCCATGCTCAGCCATGCCCCCGAAGACAGGCCAACGATCTACGAGGTCGGTAAAGCCCTGAGCTGAGCCCGCCGACGCCGCTCACGGCGAACGCCGACCACACGCAAAGACCGGACCACCCCTCAGCCTGGACAGCATTCCGGGTGGTCGTGAAGTGTCAGCTTCCGTGATGCGGGCTTGGGACTGGTTCTCGGGGGCGGAAGGTGCGGCGGTAGGTGTCGGGCGGGACGCCGACGCTGCGGTGGAAGTGACGGCGCAGGGTGGTGGCGGTGCCCATGCCGGTGGCCGTGGCGATGGTGTCGACGGTGGCGTTGGTGGTTTCCAGGAGTTCCTGGGCGTGGCGGATGCGCTGGGTGTGGAGCCACTGCAGTGGTGTGGTGCCAGTGAGGTGTTTGAAGTGGCGGGCGAGGTGGCGTGAGCTCATGCGGGCCTGGCGGGCCAGGTCCTCCACGGTGAGCGGTTGGTCCAGTCGTTCCAGCGCCCAGGGGAAGAGTCCGCCCAGGGGGTGGTTGCCGGGCTCTGGCAGGGGTGTGGAGATGAACTGGGCCTGGCCGCCGTCGCGGTGGGGCGGGATGACCAGACGGCGGGCGATCTTGTTGGCGTTGGCCGAGCCGTGGTCTCGGCGGACCAGGTGCAGGCACAGGTCCATGGCGGCAGCCTTGCCCGCAGAGGTGAGGACGTCGCCGTTGTCGACGTAGAGGACGTCCGGATCCACGGTGGCCGCCGGGTGGCGCCGGGCCAGTTCCCGGGTGTGGGCCCAGTGGGTGGTGGCGCGCCTGCCGTCGAGCAGTCCGGCCGCGCCCAGGACGAAGGCGCCCGTGCACAGCGAGGCCACGCGGGCGCCGGCCTCGTGGGCGGTGCGCACCGCCTGGACCAGGTCGCCGGGCGGTTCACGGTCGGTGTCGGCCCAGCCGGGGACGATCACCGTGTCGGCGTGCGCGAGATGGTCGAGTCCGTGGTCGGGCGCCAGGAGGAATCGGTCGACGTGTACGGGACCGCTTCCGCAGACGGAGAAGTCGTACCAGGGGTCCACGATGTGGGTCAGATCAGCGCCGAAGATCTCGATGGCCACGGACAGTTCGTAGTGGAGCATGCCGTCGGTGACGGCCAGCGCGACGGTGGGCATGTCCGAAACTGTACGCGTCATGTCGTTTCCGACGCTCGTGCGGGGTGATGCCGCGAGGACAGGATGTGGGTGTCAGGCCGCGGCGGATCGACATCGCGGCGGGTGTTCCAGTGCACGGGAGCAGTCTCATGGGGTCAGGTCAGCAGGTGGCGGTGTTCGGCGCGTACGGTCACACCGGGCGGTTCGTGGTCGCGGAGCTGGCCGCGCGCGGATACGTCCCGGTGCCTTCCGGGCGCAACGCCCAGGCGCTGCGGGAGCTGGCCGACGAGCACGGGCTGGAGGCCCGGGTGGTGTCGGCTGAGGACGCGGCGTCGCTGGACCGGGCCCTGGCGGGCACGGTGGCGGTCATCAACTGCGCGGGCCCCTTCGCGACGACCACCGGTCCCGTGATCGAGGCCGCGCTCCGTGTGAAGATCCCGTACCTGGACGTGGCCGCCGAGCTTGAGACCAACCTCGACACCTTCGCCCACTACCAGGAGCGGGCCCGGGAAGCGGGAGCGGTGATCGTCCCGGCCATGGCCTTCTTCGGCGGCCTCGGCGACCTGCTGGCCACCGCGGCGATGGGCGACTGGACCGCAGCCGACGAGGCCCACATCGCCTACGCGCTCAGCAGCTGGCACCCCACCGCCGGCACCCGCCTGTCCGGTGCCGTCTCCCGCGAGCGCCGCGGCGACGTCCGCCTGCGCTACAGCGGCGGCCAGTGGGAGCGCCGCACCGACGCCGCGCCCGCCCTTCAGTGGACCTTCCCGGAACCGATGGGAGTCCGGGAGGTGATCGGCGAGTTCACGATGGCGGATGTCGTCACCGTTCCCCAGCACCTGTCCATCCCCGACGTGACCACCTACATGACCGTTGAGGCAGTCCGTGATGTCGCCGCCCCCCACACACCGACCCCGACCGCCGCCGACCGGAGAGGGCGCTCGGACCAGACCTTCCTCGTCGACGCCGTCGTACGCTCCGGCGGAGTCGAACGCCGGGCCACTGCCAGCGGCCAGGACATCTACGCCGTCACCGCGCCTCTCGTCGCCGAGGCCCTCGAACGCGTCCTGACCGGCCGTACCAAGACTGTCGGCGTCGCCTCCGCCGGCGAGATCTTCGACGCACCGGACTTCCTGCATGCACTCGCCCCGTACATCGCACTCGACCTCCACCCGCAAGGCGCCTGACCGCGACGCTCCACGACGCAAGGCCGTTTCCGGATTCCCGGAAACGGACTCCCACCACGTCTTCTGAGCGCACGCACGTACGCACTCCCGCAGATTCGCCGAGTCTCCGCTACGATCACCGAGAGTCACATTCCAACTGGCCGTACGTGGGGAATCTTTGGCGGCCGCCCACATACAGGCGGCAGAGGGGTAGGGGCCATGACGCGCACGGTCTTTACGGACAAGGTGTTTCCACATACGAAGCTGATCGGCTCACCGCGCTCGCTGGGCAGCGCCGATCTCGTCCGTTGCACCGTCCAGGGCGGAACCCTGGCCCAGTACGAGGACCCGGAGTTCGGGCTGCGAGTGCACGATCTCTCCCTGCGCGACTGCCGGGCCGGCGGCGTACTGCACGGCGTGCAGTTCAGCGACGTCTCGGTGCACAACCTCGCCTCCGGCGGCCGGATACTGCCGTCCGCCTGCGTCTTCCGGCACGTCACGCTCTCCGGGCGTATCCCGCAGCTGATGGTGCGGCCGGCCCACTACTCCCTCCCGGAGGCGGTCCAGGAAGCCTTCCGGGACGGCGCGGAGCGCTTCTACGCCGAGGTCGACTGGGCGCTGGACATCGCCGCCGCGAAGTTCTCGGATGCCGAGTTCTCCGGCATCCCCGGCCATCTCGTCCGCCGCGACCCCGAGACCCAGTTCCTCCTCCACCGAGACCGGGCCGAGACGGCGGACTCCCAGGCCTTCTCCCCTCGCGCGCGCTCCTACCTCGCCAAGGCCCGCACGTCCTCGTACCCGACGGTGGTGGTCGTGGCTCCGACCCGCTCGAAGTACTTCAAGGACGTGCTCAAGGACCTGGCGAGCCTGCGGGCCGTCGGAATCGCCGAATAGCGGCCGTTCAGATCCCGATCATCATCAGTCCGAGTGCGGCCGACGGGCACGGACCCATGTCAGCACAATCAGGGCCGAGGTCACATACATCACCACGCTGGCCGTGGCCACAGAGTCGACGTACGGCTCATAGCCGTCCGCACGAAGCTGGAGCGCGAGGAAACCGAGCGCCGTCGCAAGCGCCGCGATCGATGCGGCCAGGGAACCGAACGGGTCTTTCTTCATGAGTACTTCCTCCACACTGTGATCTGCTGCTGAACCGCGTTGGCGAACCGAGACACGCCTCGGCTGCACCCAGCCCTTCTCGCGCGCGAGCCGTACCGCCGCATACCGGTTCTCCCCTCCGACCTTGGAGACGGCCGACGACAGGTAGTTGCGCACAGTCCTTGGTGACGCCGCGGCCCGCTCGGCGATTTCCGCGACGGAAGCTCCGTCGGCGGCGAGTTCCAGCACCTCCGCCTCCCACTCGGTCAGCGGTGAGTCACCCGCGGAGATGGCATCGGCGGCCAACTCGATGTCGACATAGGGGTTTCCCGCTTGCACGGTGCGGATGATCTCGGCGAGGCGCTGCGCGCTGACGGTCTTCGGGACGAACCCGCGCACGCCCGCCGCGAGCGCCCGCTTCAGGTGCCCCGGCCGACCGTGGCTGGTCACGACCAGCACCTTGCAGCCCGGCTGCTCGGCCTGGAGGGACCTGGCGACCCGCGCTCCGTCCGCACCGGGCATCTGCAGATCGATGACGGCCACGTCGGGTTCGTGCGCCCGTGCCATCGCCAATGCCTCCGGTCCGGTCGCGGCCTCGGCGACAACGGTCGGATCGTCCTCCAGGGACAACAGCGCAGCGAGGGCCCCCCGGACAAGGTGCTCATCGTCGGCCAACAGCAGCCGCACCGGCGCCGTCACGGCATCACCTCGTTCGTCGCCGCTACCAGGGGTACCCCCGCCACCAGCACAAACGCGCTCTTCCCGGCCACTCCCGCCTCCAGCGTCGTCCCGTCCACTGACGCAAGCCGCTCGCACAGTCCCGCGCGCCCCGAGCCGCTGCCGCGCCCGGCCGCCATGGTCCCGCCGTTCTCGACCGACAGCACTACACGTTCCTTCGCTGCTCGTACCTGCACCGCACACCGTTTCGCGTCCCCGTGCCGGAGGACGTCTTTCCGTCCTCATGTGTCCAGCATCTCCGGGGAGTTGGCCCTCAGACAGGGCACATCATCATGGAATCGTGTGACATATGTCAGTGGTGGCCATCCCGTTGCGTCAGGAACCGATCCGCCGCCCTGCCCGGCAGCGCGGCACCGCTGGAGGCCGCATCCCTGGGCTAGGCGGCGCCGTCGCGCCGACTGCCACCCAAAGTGCGGAAAGGTCAGCCCGGGCGTACGAGCGCCGCCGGGTGCATCCTTCCCCGTGTCCTGCAAAACGCGGTCACGGGGCGGCCGTGGGTACCGCCGCCGTGGGCGGGGCGGACATTGTGAGGGCTGGCGCCGCGTTGATGCCCTTCCAGCCGGGGCCGAGGCTGCGCAGGCGGGGGCAGCCGACCCGCGGGGCGGACACCGTGGCCACGTCCTCGACCGTAACCGGGTTGTCGGCGGCGTAATTCGGCGGTGGCGGTCGCCACGGGCGCAAGGGCGCGTGCGGTGTCGGGTCGATCGCGGCCAGGGCGACGGTGAGCATGTCGACGGCGTCGGTCGCGTCCTCGACTGCGGCCGTGCTCCAGGTCGTTGGTGTCACCGTGTCGACCAGTTCGCACACGGCGTCGGCCACTGCCGCCGAGTGCAGCTCGACCCGCGGCTCAGCCTTGCTGCTCAGCTCCATGTTCCGCCCAACGATCACGCCGACCTGCGGGGACGGCGAAGGGCCCGCGCCACGCGCGACAAAGACGCCGCGGCTATGAGGTGAGTGCCGTGTAGCGCGCCGCGGTGCGCAGCTGGTGTGTATTGCGCACCGAACGGGCCGGTAACCGCGCCTCGGTGCGCACCTGCCGCGTGGCGCGCATTGGTCGGCGCGCGCATGGTGCGCGCCGGGACTCTGCCGGGGCCGGCATCGGTCCATGGCTGTGCTGGCCGGGCATAGCTGCAACCACGTGGGGAGTGGGGATAGTCGTACAGGAGGCGGGAAGGAGATGCCATGAATGCCGATACGGTTACCGCTATCTGCGCCACTGCCATTGCTTCTGCCTCGTTCGTTGTTTCTGTCCAGCAAGGCAGGGCGAGCCGCCAGCACAACCGGCACTCGGTGAGGCCGGTGCTCACATTGTGGAACTACCGCCGCGTCGGCGGCACCACCGGGATAAGCCTGGAGAACCAAGGTCTGGGGCCCGCCTTCGTCACCACTTCACAGGTCTGGCTCGACCAAGTCCTCCTTGGCCGCTGGGAACACGACGCGGTTGCCTCGATCTGCGCGGAACTGAGGGAAAGGCCGAGCGTGGTTGAGATGAACCGCAAACCTTGGGTCCTGCCCGCCGGCGCCTCACGCTTCCTGCTGTCCGTGGACAACTACGACGGCGCCCGGCACTCCGACCTGTGGGACCTGATCAAGAACCGCCTGGCCATGAAAATTGTGTACGACTCGGTCTACGGCGGCGACGCACATGAACTTGCCTACCGGATGGAAACTCTCGCCGAAGGGACGCCAGGCCTGTGAACGGGCCGGACCAGGCCGATCCGCGAGTACGGCGTCAGCGACTGCAAAGGCGCCGCGCCGGACACCGCCCTCGCCCGTTCAATAAGAACGTGGAAGACCTCCGCAACGAGCAGCGGCCGACGGCTTCGCCCGGGGCGTGATGACGGCCAGCTCGGCAATCTCACGAGACGGCACAGCAGCGTTGGGGGCCGGCACCTCGACGGTCGAGTCCAAGACCAACTTCTTCCGCGGGGTCACTTCCGGCACTGTCCACGCCACCGCCCGGATCCTCAACGCGGGCCGGACTCTGATCGTCGTCCAGATCGAACTCGTCGACGACCGGGAACGGTTGGTCGCCCAGACCACCCAGACCCAGATCGTGCTCACCCCACGCTGAACCCCGACCGGACCCCGGTGCACTCGCCCAGAGGCACGCGCCTTCGGAGGCGGAGTGGGGCTGGCCGGTTGTGGAAATACCGGTCGGCAGGGGCGGAGGTTGTGAGTCGACTGATGAGTATTTGTCCGCGAAATATGCATTCTGTGATGTTTCGCCCGTATGGACGGGCTGGTTAGCGTTCCGACTGTGACTCAACAGACAGCAAGTCAACTGGGGGAACCGCAGCGGCGCTTGCGCCGGAAGCGGGGGCTGCTGCACAAGTCGGCGGGCGCCGTATTCGCTGCTGGGCTGCTCGCCCTGACCATCCAGGCTCCGCGGGCCGCCGCCGACCAGAACGGGAATGCCGCGATCTGCGGCCACCAGGTGCAGGGCGCGATCCTGGCCAAATACCAGGCGATGGGCGGCCAGGGCTCGCCGCTCGGCTGCCCGACGAGCGACGAGTTGACCACCCCCGACGGAGTCGGCCGCTACAACACCTTCGTCGGCGGCTCGATCTACTGGAGCCCCGCAACGGACGCCCACCCCGTCTGGGGCGAGATCCTCAAGAAGTGGGCGGCCCTCGGCTGGGAGCGCGGGGAACTCGGCTACCCGGTCAGCGACGAGCTCACCAACCCCGACGGCAAGGGCAAACGCCAGCAGTTCCAGCACGCGACGGTCTACTGGAGCTCCGCCTCCGGCGCCCACCCCGTCTCCGGCCAGATCGGCTGGGTGTGGTCGAACTACGGCTGGGAGACGGGCGCCTTCGGTTACCCGACGTCCGACGTGTACTGGGACAAGGACAACCTGGAGAACGAGCAGCACTTCGCGGACAATCGCACGATCTTCGAAAGCGCGAAGGGCAACCACATAGAGGGCTGCGACGGGCCGTGCGCCGGCTACTACGGCGTCGCGAGCCCGGGAGGCCAGTCACCCGACCTGATCAATGAGACCCGCATCGAGATCCCTCTCGACCACGACCGCTGGAAGGACCAGTACGTCGTCCGCTTTTGGCCGACCGGGCAGGGACGCCTGGTCGGCAAGACGCCACTGCTGTCGAAGGAATGGGACCAGGCATGGCAGGAAGTGCCGAAGCCGTGGGCGATGAACAGCACCAATGAGGACTCCGTCTACAAGCAGTACGTCTGCCACGCGGTGTTCTCGGTCCCCAACCCCACCAAGCCCGGCCAGTTCCTCGGCGGTCCCTCCTGGGACTTCGAATCCTGGCGGGCCGACATCTCGTGGCTGAAGGCCATGGACCCGCTCACCAACCACAAGTGCAACTGGTAGAGATCGCAGCGGAACAGCCGGGGTCGCCCGAGTCGCGCGGTGATCGGAATGGCGGGCCGGTCACCGCGCGCGTGGTCCGCTCGCGCGGGCGGGCGGCTGTGTGGTGTGGAGGCTTCGCGGGCTCGGGTCGGGCAGGACTGGCAGGGCAGCGATGTGCGGGGCACTGACTCGGGGGTGTTTTGCGCAGTGATGCCCGTTTCGCTTTCTGTGTTGGGGGAGGCGAGCAGGTGGCGGGCGGCTACGCGTGGTGCTGCCGGGCCAGCGTGAACAAACCCTGTCGGCGTTCGGCGACCAGGCCGCTTGACCACGGCCGTATCGGTGAGATTGATCTTGGTCGCGTAGCAGGTCAACCGCACGATCGTGGGACCTTGCACGGAACTTCGGCGGTGGGCTGTCGCCCGGATCTAGGGTCGCCGGGCGTGTAGTCGTACGAGAGGGACCGCGCGATGCCCGAGTGGATCTGGCACCCCATCAGCAAGCTGGAGTTCTTCATCGACCACACCCGGCGCTGGGCGGTCGATGTGCGGGAGCACCTGACGACGCTGGAGGAGGCCCGCACCAAGCCGTACGTGCTGGCCAACAGCGACGTATCGCGGATCCAGCGGGTCTACACCGAGCAGGCCGACGACCTGACCTGTTCGAGGAGCAGGCGGAGAAGTGGGGCGAGCTGACGGACCTCAGCCCGTCACGGCGGCAGAAGCTGGACACGCTGAACTCGCAGCTCGGCGAGCTGCGGGAGCTGAACAAGAAGGTGCTCGACCTTGCTGAGGAGCTGTCCCGGGGCACCATCGACACGGTGATGGCCTCCTCGGACGAGGAGCTGGGCCTGGCCGCGCTGCTCGGCGAGCGGCGGGGGGGTGTAGGCGGTGGGGCGGATGAAGAAGAACAAGCCGCGGCGCGGTTCCGGCATCCCCCGTACGGTCGTCACCGCGCAGGAGGCGGCGGAGCACCGGCGCACTATCGAGGCGGCCGAGATGCTGGAGCTGCCGGTCATCGCCTCCGAGGAGGAGACGGGCCTGGTCCCGGACGTGGCGGCCGTCGGTGTCGATGGCACGGGTCTGTTCACGGGGGCGGAGCCGGCGTACGTGCGGTGCACCGATGAGGTGGTCTACCGGCTCCCGGAGTCGCTGCGGGAGTGGGCGAGCACGCTGATGGCGATGCACCTCGCTCACCGGCAGGCCGGTCATCCGGCGATGTTCCCGTCCCGGAGCGAGTTCGGGATTCTCAACGGCGGGGCGTACGCCGAGCTGCTGTAGCTCGGCCGGAGGCTGTCGTGGGTGACCTTCCGACGGCCGGCTGCGTTGGAGACGACGACACGTGTCTCTCTCCGGCCCCTGTGCCGGAACTCGTGTGGCTGGCGGCCCTGACCCGTGCCCGGCGTCAGGGACGTCGTCATGGCCGGGCGCCACCGGTCAGCCCAGCGGCCCGAACCGTGCCAGGAGACGTTCGCGCTGCTGGATGCCCAGGCCCTGGATACGGCGGCTGTCGGAGATCCCCATCTCCGTGAGGAGCTTCTGGGCCCGGACCTTGCCGATGTCGGGGAGCGATTCGAGTAGGGCACGGACCTGCATCCTGCGGATGGCCGCGGAGTCGCTGGCCAGTACCTCGGCAAGGGACGTCCTGCCGTGCTCGAGAGCGTCCTTCACCTCGGACCGCTCCTTGCGTGCGGCGGCGGCCTTGTCGAGCGCGGCCCGGCGCTGTTCGGGACTGAGCGGGGGCAGAGCCATGACGGGGTCCTTACGCTTGTACGGCATTGAACGGCCCCATCATGTCCGCGGGCCAGGGGCTTTGACCAGCACTTATGAGGGCTTCAGGGCTTCGCCTTGCTCCTTGGCCCAGGTCTTCAGGACGGTTTCCCGGCCGTCACCGTGCTCTTCGGCGAGTTGGATGAGCACCTGGCCGAGCGAGCCGTACGTGCCGATCCATTCGGTGAACTTCTGCTCGGCGACGACCAGTTCGGTCCACCAGCCGCTGGAGGACGGGCCGTCCTTGCGGAACTGGAGTGTGACGCGGAACGCGGCGGCCGGCCCGCCGCCTTTGCCGGTCGTCATTGGCCCGTGCCCTGGGCGGCGGCTTCGGCGACGGTGCGGTACAGGGTGGGCGGGCTGGGGTGCTTGCCCTTGTGCTTGCCCCGGGTGATGACGGTCTTCTGCTGGATCTCCTTCATGGGGTGCCCTTGGCGCGCAGGTGAGGGCGTACTCGATCTGGTCGGGGTCGAGGGAGGACGGCCGGCCGCCGGTACGGCCGCGCCTGCGGGCGGATTCCTGCCCCTCCAGGGTCTTCTGGGTGTAGGTGCGTTCGGCGCCGGAGAGGGCGGCGAGGACGCCGAAGAGGATGGCGCCCTGGCCGTGCCGGTCGCCGGGGTTGTACAGGCCGGTGATGGGTCCGCTCAGGAACTCCAGGGCGATGCCGGCCTTGCGCAGGTTCTCGGCGGTGACGAGGAGGTCGGTGCTGCGGCCGAGACGGCGGAACTCGTGGACGGTCAGGATGACCTGGACGCCGGGGTGCAGGGCCTTGAAGCGGCGGGCCATCGCGACGGCCTTCTCGTACTCGGGCCAGACCTTGACGCGGGTGGAGACCTTCTCGTGGAACACCTCGAAGCAGACCGGCTCCAGCGCATCCAGCTGTGACTGGAGCTCTTGAGTAGTGGTACTGCAACGGGCATAGCCGATGCGGACCGCCGTGATCCCCGCCGCCAGCGGCGCGCTCTCGGCGGGCTCGACCCCGTCGGGTTCGGCTCCGAGCACCCACCGCTTGCCGGGGCCTCGGTCGGGCGGGCTGAGGACGTGGAGTTCCTCGGCGACGCGGGGCACGAGCTGGAGACGGCGGGTGTGGTACTTCGCCGCGGTCTTCCCGGCGCCGGTGCGGCACGTCGACCCGGCCGGCACAGCGAGCCGGGAAAGGCCCAGGTGGGGTCTGCTCCAGCGCTGGCGGTGGTAGAGGGCATGGGCGCCCCCGGTTCAGCAGGCCGTGACGCGAGATCACCCACTTCCGCCCGCACTGCCACGGTGGAGCTGGCAGCCGGGTACTTCGGGCCCACAGCGGCCCCTGTGCCCGCGCTGCCGAGGGCTCGGCGGGCAGACGCCGCACGACCCGCAGTGCCCGCTCTGGGGGCTGCACCAGCAGCGGTGACAGCAAAGGAGACCCCGGCGCTGATGGGCAGCCGGGGCCTTGCGCGGCACCGTCTTACTCTTCGGTCAACTCCTGGTACTCGGCGGCGGTGAGCAGGCCGTCCAGCCCAGCAGCGCTGCTCAGGGTGACGTTGACGATCCAGCCCTGGCCGTAGGGCTCCGCGTTGAGCCACTCGGGTTCGGCGATGAGCTCCTCGTTGATCTCGGCGATGGTGCCATCCACCTGCTCGGCGAGCTGAGATGGGTGACGGTGCGTCACGCCCTGCTTCCTGTGGCCGCCGCTGGCCCGTCCCACCGCTCAGCGGTGCGACACTCCCCACCTGTGCCTCTCCAGGCTCGCTGTGCACTACGACACCGGAACCCCCGCTTCACCGTGCAACTTGGTACTCCGCACGATGCGTAGCCGGTCCTAGATTGGCAAGCGTCCGAGACCATGCGTCCGCCCGAAGCAGAAGTGATCAGTCCCTGCACGGCATCGTCCGCGGTTGTGCGAGACCGTCCGAGGTCCGTCCGGGACTGCCTGATAGCCATGGTCAGGCACCTTGGCCCCGGACAAAGAGCATCCTGAAATCGCCGCCCGACCACATCCGACAGAACAGTCAGGAGACCAGCCATCATGCTCAAAATCCGGAATGTGCGCCGCAGCATCGCCCTCACGGCAGCCACCGTCGCCCTCGCCGGCGGTACCGTGCTCGGTGTCAGCAGCACCGCGTCAGCCGCGACCGGCAGCGACTCCGACACTGCCTACGGTGTGACCATCTCGGGCATCAACGCCTTGTCTCAAGGCGCCCCTTTGGTGTTCGCCGACCTGTGCAATCACCAGAGCTCGGCGAACAGCTTCCACCTGTGGATCAACGACGCCAGCAACGGCGACCAGCTCGCTTACGACACGACCCCGCTGCTCCAGCCCGGGCAGTGCTACTCCGACTACAAGGGCTACCTTGAGGGCGAGGACGAAGGCAGCGACGGGATCCAGGTCTTTGCGAGCTCCGGGAGCCTGTGGACCTTCGGCACCGACCCGATCTACCAAGGCAACTGACCAACCCGCGTACGCGTACGGCACCGACGCAGGGATCACTCGGCCGCGGCGCCAGCGGCGGCGGACACTCCACGCGTTGATCGTCGCCCGGCTGCAAAGGCCAGGCGGGCGGCCCCTCGCCAGAGCGCGGGACGCTGTTGGCGAATTGCGGGCTGTCTTTGCGCCCCATCGGGTCATCCGGTGGGGCGCGGTGCTGCCAGGGGGCTGATGCGCGTGGGTGCGTGGGGTTTCCCGGTGAGGTGTGCGTCGATGCGGGCGATGTTGATCGCTGCCGCAGCGAGTTGGTGCTGCAAGCTCGCTTTGGCCAGCCCGCGGTAGCGGAATCTGCGCAGGCCGTGGGCGATGACACCTTGAGAGATGGTGCCTTCGACACCGGCGCGGATCTTGTAGCGGTCCTTCCACTCGTCTGTCTGCTGGAGCGCGCGGGCCTGTTGGAGGGTCTCGTGTGCAGCACGCGGCCGCAGCGTGAGCTCGCGGCGCACGTCCCGGCGGCTTCCGGGCTTGGAGTTGATGCATTCCGGCTGCCGGGGACACGGTTTGCAGTCGCGGGGCGAGAACTGGATGCGGATGACGGGTGCGCCGTGCTGACTGCGTGCCTGGCGCCAGTAGCTGCTGGTGTGCCCGCCAGGGCAGCCCGCCTGCTGCCGGTCCCAGTCGATGGTGAACGCCTCTTGCCCGAAGGTGGCCGCGCCTCTGGACTGGGCGGACGTGGCGGATTTGAGCGGGCCGTGCAGGGCGATTCCGTGATCTTGGTGTGCGGCGGTCAGGGCGGCGGCGTTGGCGTAGCCGGCATCCACCCAGTGCTCTGCGGGCAGCAAGTCGCGCGCGGCAAGGCCGGCATGGACCGTGGCGGCCATGTGGTCGTCGCTGACCGCGCCGTTGGTGGTCACCACGTGGGTGATCAGGTGGGCGGTGTCCGGCTCACAGGTCTCTGTGAGGTGGACCTTGTAGCCGTCCCAGCGGATCTCTTCCTTCACTCCGTTGCGGGCCTGGACGTCATACGGGCTGGCCAGGCGTGTGGCGCCCGGCGGCCGGTCTTTTGGGCCCCGCCGCCTCACCTCGCCCTCGACCAGGTGGAAGTGCTGAACCCACGCCCGCCGCAGAATCTCAGCCTCGGGCAGCTCCCGCAGCCCCGGCGGTGCGTCGGCCGCCCAGACCAGCCGCAGCAGGTGCATGCCGTCGGCGCCGATCCGCTCGTAGAGCTGTGTGCGCTTGGTGCGGTCCTTGGGAAACCGCGTCTCGTCGGCGCGGGTGGCGTAGTGCCTGAACCAGTCCGGCAAGGCTCGCGCCCGCAGCCCTTCGACTTTGCCGGGGATGTGGAAGTGCTGCTCGTTGCCGGCGACTTGGATGAGGAACGCCCAGGTGCCGCGGTGGGCTTCGATGGTGGCGTGGGCGATGCCGGCGGCGGCGCGGAGGATGATCGGGTCGGGCTCGGGGTCGTCCGCGGGTTCGACCTCAGCTTCCGATTCCGGTTGGGGTGCGGCCGGTCCGGGGTCCGGCGGCGGAGTCGGCTCAGGGATCGGTTCCGGCTCGGCTTCTGGGCTGGGCGCACTGGTCGCTTCTGGCGCCGGCGGCGCTCTGTCGGCGTGCGCCCGGAGCTGGTTGTCGAGTTGGGTGATGCTGCCGCGGATGGCGATGGCAGCCGAACAGATAGGCGTGCGCGGCGTGAGCGCCCGAGGAGCCGGATCTCCGATGCTCACGGTGAAAGCAGACCAGATCAACTGAGATCACCGGCACCCAGGTGTCTCAACTGATCTGGTCGTAGCAGGTCACAGCCCCAGCCCCGGACCAGATCAGTTGAGACGGGACCACAGCGGCCAAGGTCCCCGAAGGAGGGGAACGTGCCGAAGACTCTCCGCCCCCATCACGCTGTACGCCGGCAATCGGCACCAGTGCCCTCGGCACCGAGAACACGCTGGTCCGCCCCGGAATCTGACCGGCGGCTCACGATCCGGGGAATTACCTGCGGCGGCCCGCTGTTGCCAATCACCGTTGCCGATCACCAGACATCAGACAGGGGTAAACCACGCATGCCGATCGACGTGCACGGAACGGTGGCGGAGGGATTCGAGGGCGTACGCGAGGAGTTCGCGGCGGTGCTCGACGAGGAGCGGGACGATCCGGGCGCGCAGCTCGTGGTGTACCGGCACGGGCGGCGCGTGGTGGATCTGTGGGGCGGTGACGGCATCGACGGGGACTCGCTGACGAACCTGTACTCCATCGCCAAGGGAGCGGCACATCTCGTCGTCGCGCTCCTGGTGCAGGAGGGGGTGCTCGACCTCGACGTTGAAGTCGCCGCCTACTGGCCCGAGTTCGGTGCTCGCGGCAAGGACCGGCTGACGTTGGGCGAGCTGCTGGAGCACCGGGCCGGTCTCGTCGGCGACGCCGAACGTCCTTTCACCATCGAGGAGTTGGCGGACGACCGAATCACGGCGGCCCGGCTGGCAGGGCGCAGGCCGCTGTGGGCGCCGGGTACCGCCTGGGGCTACCACGCCTTCGTCATCGGCGCCCTCACCGGCGAGGTCGTGCGGCGGGTGACCGGCCGATCGATCCAGGAACTGTACGAGGAGCGGATCCGGGCACCGTACGGGCTCGACTACTACCTGGGCCTGCCCGCGGCGGAGGAGCCGCGCTGGGTGGACGTGCAGCCGCTGGTGCCGACGCCGGAGGAGGCGGTGCTGCTGAAGGAGCGGGCAGCGGCTCCGGACAGCATCCGGGGCATCGCCTTCAACGCGCACGCGGCGGAACCGACCGACATCGTGGCCTTCGGCAATCACCCCCGGGTGAGGGCGCTGGGGCCGGCGTCCTCGGGCGGGGTGGGCAACGCACGCGGCGCCGCCGGAATGTACGCGGCTGCCATCAGCACGGTGGACGGCAGGCCGCCGCTGCTCACGCCCGCGACCGCGGCTCTGTTCGGCGCGCTGCGCACCCCGGGCGGGCCGGACCTGGTCACAGGCAGCGCCGACCACTTCGCGCGCGGCTTCGAGCACACCCCTGCGCTCTACCCGTTTCTCGACGCCGGCACCTTCGGGCACAGCGGCGCGACCGGTTCGCTGAGCTTCGCCGACCCGGCGAACGGCATCGCGTACGCGTACACCCGGCGCCGGTTCGCCTTCCCCTCCGGGGTGGGCGCCGCCTTGGAGAACGGCCGTCTGGCGCAGTCCGTCCTACGGGCGGCCGCCGCCCTGTGACACGGTGGCGACGTGGGTGACCTGTTTCTCGTCCGGCACGGTGAGACCGAGTGGTCGCGCTCCGGGCGGCACACCGACTGGACCGACGTGCCCCTGACCGAGCACGGCTGGGACGAGGCACGCCGGCTGGTGCCGCTGATCCGCTCGCACCGCATCGGTGCCGCGTTCGTCAGCCCGCTCCAGCGGGCCAGGGAGACCGCCGAACTCATCGGGATCCACGACGCCCGCGTCGACACCGACCTGCGCGAATGGGATTACGGCGGCTACGAGGGCATGACCACCGTGGAGATCCCGCGGACCCGGCCCGACTGGTTCCTGTTCACCGACGGGTCGCACCGGGCCCGCACGAGCACCCGGGCGAGACCCCGGAGCAGGTCGGTGAGCGCGCCGACCGGATGCCGGCCAGGGCCGACGCCACGCTCTGCAACACCGAGGACGTCGCCGTCCTCATCGCCCACGGACACTTCCTGCGCGTCCTCACCGCCCGCTGCCTGGGTCTCCCGCCCCGGCAGGGCCCCTCTTCCAGCTGCCGACGGGCGCCCTGTGCCGCCTCGGCACGGAGCACGCGCGGCCGGTTGTGGCGGGGTGGAGCATCCGGCCTCGCTGACGACGGACCTCGCCCTGTTCGGCCCGTAGGCGCCGGGGCCTACACGTCGGGCAACTCAGGCCGGTGCTCCGCGTCGTAGGCCGCACGGGCCCCCGCAATGTACTCCCGGTTGTGTTCGGCCCAGTCGGTCAGCCGTCGCAGGGTGTCATTCAACTCTTTGGCGACGGGCGTGAGTTCGTACTCCACCTTCGGCGGCACCGTCGGATGGACGGTGCGCGTGACGAGGCCGTCCCGTTCCAGGTTGCGCAGGGTGAGGGTGAGCATCCGGCGGCTGATGCCCTCGATGCCGCGCTCCAGTTCGGTGAAGCGAATGGGGCCGTGCGCGGCGGCGACGAGGATCTGCACGCTCCATTTGCCGGCCACCCTGTCAAGAACTTCCCGGATGGGGCAGGCGTGCGCGTTCACTGCCTGGACGGTAACACCGGTGTGCCTCTGGGACATTCGACTGCCTCCTTACGCCGGTCACCATGGTCACCCACGATGAACCCCGTTACAAGTCGTGCACCAAGGCGCGCGGGAGGAACGGGGAGCCATGTCGGCCACCATCGAGAACAGCACATCAGCAGCGGCGACCCCGCCACGACCGTATCCGCGCTGGGCATCGCTCGTCGTACTGTGCGCGGGCACGCTGATGACAGTCCTGGACGGCAACATCGTCACGGTGGCGATGCCCTCCATCCAGAGCGACCTCGGTTTCAGCGGGCCGGGGCTGGCGTGGGTCGTCAACGCGTATCTGATCGCCTTCGGCGGTCTGCTCCTGCTGGTGGGCCGGCTCGGCGATCTGGTCGGCCGCAAGCGGATGTTCACGGCGGGGCTAGCCGTCTTCACCACGGCCTCGGTGCTCGCTGGGACCGCCACGAGCCAGGGGCTGCTGATCGCGGCGCGGGCGGTGCAGGGGGCGGGCGGGGCGATGGCCTCGGCGGTGGTCCTCGGCATGCTGGTCGCGCTCTTCCCGCAGCCGCGTGAACAGGCCCGTGCCATCGCAGCGTTCAGCGCGGTCGGGGCGGCGGGCGGCGCGCTCGGCACGTTTCTCGGTGGCGCGCTGACCCAGGCGCTGAACTGGCACTGGATCTTCCTGATCAACCTGCCGATCGGCGTGGCTGCCTGGCTCGCGGCGGTCCGGGTCCTGACGCCGGAGCGCGGTGCCGGGCTCGGCCGGGGCGCCGACTATCCGGGAGCTGCGCTGGTCACGGGCGCGCTGATGCTCACGGTGTACGTGATCGTCGGCGCCGGCGGCCGCTCCCTGACCGCCACCCTGCTGCTCGCGGCCCTCGCCCTCGCCCTGTTCACCGCGTTCACCCTGCGTCAGGCCCGGGCCGCGCGTCCGCTGCTGCGGCTGCGGCTGTTCCGCTCCCGGGTGCTGACCGGCGCGAACGCCGTGCAGATGCTGATGATCGCGACGATGTACGGCTTCCAGTTCATCGGCGCGCTCTATCTCCAAAGGGAGCTGGGCTACGGCGAGTTGGCGACCGGCACCGCGTTCCTGCCGGCGCCGGTCGCGATCGGGCTGCTGATGCTGGGCCTGTCCGCTCGCACGGTCGCCCGATACGGCGGCTACCGGGTGCTGCTGGCCGGTCTGGTGCTGATCGCCGTCGGCATGGCGCTGCTGAGCCGCGCTCCGGTCCACGCCTCCTACGCCGCCGGCGTACTGCCGCCGCTGCTGCTGCTCTCGGCCGGGTTCGCGGCGGCGATGCCCGCGCTGACCGGACTCGCGATGTCCGGGGCGCGGGAGGAGGACGCGGGGCTGGCGTCAGGACTGTTCAACACCACGCAGGTGGTGGGCGGTTCGCTGGGCCTCGCGGTGCTGAGCACGCTGGCGTCGAGCCGCACCGGCGGCGTGCTCGACCGGGGCGCGGACCTGATCCCGGCCACGGTGGAGGGCTACCGGCTGGCGTTCCGGGTGGCGACGGGGATCGCGGTGGCTGCCCTGGTGTCGGCCGTAGTGGTGCTGCGGCCCCAGAGCCGGTGAGGGCCGCCGCCGACCCGCTACGCCGCGTCCGGTTCAGTCAGTGCCGAAGGCCTCCTTGTGCTCCTCGGCCCACTCCCCGAACGCCCTGGCCGGCCGGCCCAGCACCTCCGGCACGTCGTGGGTGACGATCGCGTTGCGGCCGTCTCGGAGGTAGGCGATGCCGGTCAGGACCCCCTGTGCCCTCGCCTCGTCCATGCCCCAGGCGGTGCGGAGGAAGTCGAGGGTCTCGTCTTCCGACAGGTTCCGGGCGGTGAGCGGGCGGCCGAGGACCTCGGCGAGGACGGCGACCTGGTCCGGCACGCTGATCGCCTCAGGGCCGGTCAGGGTGTACGTCCGCCCCGCGTGCCCGGCGTCAAGCAGGGCCCGCACCGCCACCTCGGCGATGTCGCGCGGGTCGATGACACCCGACGCCCCGTTGGCGCTCATGTTCGGCACCGGCTCGCCCCGCCGGACCGCCTCCGCCCAGGCCAGTGTGTTCGAGGCGAACGACGACGGCCGCAGAACCGTCCACTCGGCCCCGCTCTCCCGCACCGCCCGCTCGCCCTCCCCGTGCCAAGCACTGGACGGACCGGCCTCGGGTTCGTCGGTGCCGATGGCGGAGAGCTTCACCAGCCGTCGTACGCCCGCCGCCCGGGCCGCCGCGACCAGTGCCGCGTCATGGGCTGCGCCCGGGCCGGGCGGGCTCACCAGGTACGCGGCCGTCATCCCGGCCATGGCGACGGCCAGAGAGTCCGGGTCGGTGAAGTCCCCACGGACCGTCTCCACCCCGGCGGGCACCCGGGCCCGTGCCGGGTCACGGGTCAGGGCGCGGACCTTCTCGCCGCGCGCCGCAAGCTGTAGTACGACCTCGCTGCCGGTGGTGCCCGTGGCACCCGTCACCAGAATCATGCGGTCCACGATGACCGGCGGACGGCGGGGGTCTCTTGGAAATTCCGGCACGGTTCGCCCGCCCGGAAGCGGTGACGGCGACTTACCGTGGAGTGATGCCGAACGCCATCGCCGAGCAGGCCCTGACCACGCCCGAGGTGCTGCGCCCCTGGATCGCCGGGGTGCGCACGCTGTCCGGGTTCCTCGCCGAGCCCGCCGACAAGCCCTTCGTGCGGCTGCCCGCCGCGGTCACCACGGTGGTGCTGCGGGTGGGGGCGGACGCGCGGCGCGATGTGCTCGCCTCCGGGCCGCGGGTGCGGGCCTCGTACCACGAGGGCAAGACCCATGTCCGCTGTGTCGAGCTGCAGCTCACGCCGGGCACGACCCGTCCCCTGCTGGGGGTCCCGGCCGCCGAACTTGTCGGCCGGGTCGTGCCGTTGGAGGAGTTGCCGGGCGCGTTGACCCGCCGGCTGGCGGCCGGGCTGCGTCGGCTGGACCCCGAAGAGGCGGTGCCGTATCTCACCGGGGCGCTGCCCGAGCTGCTGTCGGCCGCCGTGGACCCGGCGCGTACGGCGCTGCTGCGGGCCGGTGTCGACGCGCTGTCGGTCCGCCCGGACCGGGTGCCCACGCAGGTGCGCGAGGTGGCCCGGGAACTGGCCGTCAGCGAGCGGCAGTTACGGAATCTCTTCACCGAGGGTGTCGGGGTCTCCCCCAAGCACTACGCCCGGATCGACCGCGTCCGCACAGTCCTCACCCGGGCCGGACACACCCCCTGGTCCCAACTCGCCGTCATGAGCGGCTACTTCGACCAGTCGCACATGACGACCGACTTCCGCGCCCTGATGGGGGTCCCGCCGCGCTCCTACTTCACCGGCCGGCTGCCTCCTCTGACGCCCTGTCAGTCGATGCCGCACTCCTGACGCCTCAGGGACTGTCCCGGCACAACGGCACCGGACCTGGTTGAAGCCGTCGTAGAGGGCGAGCAGGCCGTGGACGGCGAGGGCGAGGGGCGCGGAGACGAAGGCGAGGCCCACGGTCAGCGGACAGCCGATGGAGCCAGGTGGAGCTTGCTCCCCCGGGTCGCCCGATGGGCCGACAGCCGACGCTGGCGCCGGCTTGAGCCGCAGCCCGCCGGGCGGCCGTCGTCACCCCGTCGGCACTCCCGCTGGACCTTCCCCGGACCGGATGGACATCGACGGGCACGTTGATGTGGGCGCGTGCGGGCCCAGGCGCGCTCATCGAGCCGGCTTCGCGTCACCGTCCACGGGGATGCGCTCCATTCGACTACGGCGGCGCGTATCTCCCAGAGCGTCCCGACGGGACAGACGACGGGCTCGCTCCGATCGCGTCCAGAACCACAGGCAGCGTGCTGTCCGGGAACGCGGTGCGCCCCGCTCCTGGGTCGTTGAGGAGCAGGGCGCGTTGCAGTGTGCTGGTTCCCGCCGTCGGCATGCGGCACTCTGCCCGTTGCGCAGGCTCAGTCACAGGTGTTGAGCATCTCGACGAGCTTGTTCTTCTCAGCAGCCGTGATGCTCAGTCCGTACCCGTACTTCACGTCGGTCCAAGCCCGCGAGTGCGTGCACCAGACCGTCACGTGCGGGGCAAGCTGGTGCACACGGTCTGATGACGCCCAGGGCCCCGACGACTCACGGGAGTTGCGCGAGCGCGTCCCGTGGGCCTGTCGGTCACCCCTCGCGACCTGCGCCGCTCGCATCGCCCGAGGAGCAGCCGAGTACGTCACGTAGCGAATCAGCAGCGCTGCCTCCCCCGTCACTCCGCCATCTTGCTGACGATGACCTCCATGATCTGGCCCGCCGGTTTGGGCATGTGCAAGTCGTGGTGCACGGCGTCCACGTCGTACTCCTCCAGGGAACCGAGGACGTACTCCCGCCAGCCGGGACCGTACGACGTCAGCCCATCGACCTTGTCCAGCTTCGCGTTGAAATACAGCAGATCGCCACGGTAGACCGGCGATTCGAACGTGGCCATCCTGTTCAGGTTGTTGGCCCCCACCTTCGACATGTCGTCCAGGAAGCCGCCCAGGTTGTCGGTGCTCATGTACTCGGTGAGGATCTCCTCGACGTCCGCCCGGTACATCGTCGCCGTCCTGCCGGCCACTTGCTTGAACAGGCTGTCCGGGCCGGGGCTCGCCGGTGGGGCGTCCAGGACGGCCAAGAGCGCAACCTCATGCCCGCGCCGGTCGAGCGCAGCGGCGACGGCGTGTGCGACCGGGCCGCCGAAGGACCAACCGATCAGGTAGAAGGGGCCGTCCGGCTGGATCTTGAGGATCTGCGTGAGGTAGTCGTCGACCATCTCCTGCACCGAACCCGCCAGCGGATCCCGGCCGTTGGAACCGCGGGACTGCAAGGCATAGGCGGACCGGTCCGGTATGTGCGGCGCGAAGGTGAAGTACGCCCAGCCGAGGCCGCCGCCGCCGTGGAAGAACCACACCGGTTCCTTGCCCGTGCCGGGATCCCGGTTCAGCGGCAGCACGACGTCATACGAGTCGACGCCGTCCCCGGGAGTGCCGCCAGGGAGTACCAGCCCGGCCAACTCGGCCACCGTGGGGTAGTCGACGATGCTCCTGAAGGGCATGTCGACACCGAACTCCTTGCTGATGCGGGTGGTGAGCCGGGTGGCCAGGAGGGAGTGCCCACCGAGCGCGAAGAAGTCGTCGTCGATGCCGACCCGCTCAAGGCCGAGCAACTCGCAGAAGAGGGAACACAGCTTCTCCTCATGGGAGTTCCGCGGTCCCTGGCTGCTCACGGTGGTCGTGTGCTTCGACGGCAGCGCGTTCCGGTCGATCTTGCCGGCCGGGTTCAGTGGAAGCTGTGAGAGCGGTACGACCGCGGTGGGGACCATGTAGTCGGGAAGCCGCCCGCGCAGGTACTCGGGCAGCTCGACCAGCAACGGGCCGATCGCCTTGGCAAGAGCGGGGGAGTTGGCCCTGAGCCGTCCGGCCACCCCGCTGGGCACGAATCCTCCGCAGACGGTCCGCTGCCCATTTCGCTGTTCGGGCAGGAGGATCGCGTCGAAGGCGTGGACGTCCTGACCCGACCACGTGAGAACCGCGCCCAGGCCCCGCTGCCGCGCCCATGCGGCGACGTCCTCGGGATCGACCGGATTGCCGGAGGCGGCGGCCGTACCTTGTATACCGGCGAAGACCGCCGCGGCAGCCTCCTCCGCCAGCCGTGCGTTGGGTATCCCGGTCACGCGCACGGGGCCGCCGGCCCGGTCCACGGCGGCGCCGAGTCCGGCCAGGTCGGACACCTCCTGGCCCCATGGCAGCGCGGGCGCCTCGGTCAGGTCGAGGATGCCGGCCGACTCCTTGTGCAGAACGACCTCGTAGCGGTGCCGGGTCAGCGCGTTGTGGGCCCGGCCCGCCTTCAGCCGGATGTCCACGCCCCCGGCATGCTCACGCGCCCACTCGGCGAACCACTCCGGGGCGACTACCAATTCCTGCTCGGCCAGGAGCGCTTGCTCCACCAACGCACGCAACTCGCCGTGAGACGCGTGAGGATGTGCCGCACGTTGAGCTGCGATCGTCAGCAGGCGCAGTGTGGCGGCGTTGCGGATGTCGCCGAGGATGAGTCGGCCGCCCGGCGCGAGGAGTTCCATGGCCTGGTCGAGTACGTGGTCCAGGTACCCGACGCTGGGGAAGTACTGTGCGACCGAGTTGAGTACGACGGTGTCGAAGTGGCCCCGGGGCAGCCCGCTGACGTCGTCGGCGGCCTGGACGCTCAGCCGGACGCGGTCGCCGTGGCCGGCCTGTTCGGCCTGGGCCCGCAGTCGCTCGACCGCGGTGGCGGAGATGTCGGTGCCCCAGTACTCGTCGACCTCGCCGACGGTCTTCGCGAGCAGCAGGCCGGTACCGACACCGATCTCCAGGACCCGGCGCGGTGCGAACCGCAGCACCTGTGCCGCCGCCGCGTCCTGCCACTCCCGCAACTGCTCCAGCGGGACCGGCTCGCTGTCATACACCGACTTCCACAGCCGGAAGTCCTCGCCCCATGCCTCCTCGGCGGAATCGGCATAGCTTACGTCGAAGACGCGGCGCCACTCGTCCACCTGAGCGTCGGCATCGACCACCGCGGCATCCGGATCAGGCACGACATAGCCCACAAGGCGCCGATCGCAATTCTGGTCCTCGCGCACGATGACCGCCGCCTGTGCCACACCAGGATGCCGGGTCAGGACGTGCTCGATCTCGCCGAGTTCGATGCGGAAGCCGCGGACCTTGACCTGGGAGTCGGTGCGGCCGAGGTACTCGACCTGACCGTCCTTGTTCCACTTGACCAGGTCGCCGGTGCGGTACATCCGGCTGCCGGGCTCGCCGAAGGGGCAGGCCACGAACCGCTCGGAGGTCAGCCCGGTCTGCCCCAGATAGCCGCGCGCCAGGCAGACGCCGGCCAGGTAGAGCTCGCCGGCGACCCCCGGGGCGACCGGGCGCAGCGCGGCGTCGAGGACGTAGACCTGGTTGTTCCAGATCGGCGCGCCGATCGGCACCCGGTCCGCGCCCGGCACGTGCTGCCAGCCGGTGACCTCGACCGTCGCCTCGGTCGGCCCGTAGAGGTTGTGCACACCGCAGCCTGGGAGCAGTTCCACGAACCGGTTGGCCAGCGCGGCCGGGAACGCCTCGCCCGCGACCTCGATCCAGCGCAGACTGGAGCACCCCTGCGCCGAGGGTTCGTCGACGAACGCCTCCAGCAGGGACGGTACGAAGTCCGCGCCGGTCACCCGCTCGCGCTGGATCAGGTCGGCCAGATAGGCAGGGTCACGGCGCCCGTCCGGACGCGCGATGACGACAGAGGCACCGACCTGGAGCGGCGCGAACAGTTCGGGCACCGACACGTCGAAGCTCGCGGTCGTGCTGAGCAGCATCCGGTCCTCGACCGTGACGGCGAAGTGCTCCAGACCCCAGGCGATGCGGTTCATGATCGACCGGTGGGTGACCGGCACACCCTTCGGATCTCCGGTGGACCCGGAAGTGAAGATGACGTACGCGGCGTTGTCCGGCGACAGCGTGCGCTCCGGGTCCGACTCCGGATACCCGGACACATCCGGAAGCACCTCGTCCAGTACGAGCATCGGCTTGGCGGCGTCGAGAATGTGCCGCATTCGAGCCTCGGGCAGCTCGGTGTCCACCGGGACGTACGCCGCGCCGGCCTTGGCCACCGCGTAGACGGCCACCATCAGATCCACGGAGCGTGGGATCTTCACCGCGACCAGCATCTCGGAACCCGTGCCCCGCTCGATGAGCCAGTGCGCCAGTCGGTTGGCACGCCGGTTGAACTCGCCGTAGGTCAGCGTCTCCCGCTCGGCGATCACCGCGACCCGCTCCGGCTCGCGCGCCACCTGGGCCTCGAAGGCGTCCGGCAGGGTGCCGGCGGCCACCGGATGCGCAGTGTCGTTGACCCCCCGCACCAGCCACTCCCGCTCCCCCTGCCCCAGCACCTCGATGGCGCTGATCGGCGTCTGCGGGTCGGCGAGCAGTTGCTCCAGCACCTGGACGAACCGAGCGGCGATGGCCTCGACCGTGTCACGGTCGAACAGTTCGGTCGCGTATTGGAGATCGCCTCGCACCGCTCCCGAGCCGTCCACGGCCAGGCTGAACAACAGGTCGGCCTGGGCGGTCTGCGCGAGGTGCTGCTCGAACTCCACTGAGAGTTGGGAGAGTTCAAGCTCCTTCTGTTCGAAGTTCTGCCAGGCGAACATCACCTGGAACAGCGGCTGGTACGCCGCGGAGCGCTCGGGGTTGATGGCCTCGACCACCATTTCGAAGGGCAGCTCCTGGTGCTCGTAGGCCGCCAATGCCTTGTCCCGCACCCGAGCGAGCAGGTCCGCGAACGACGGGTTGCCGGACAGGTCCACCCGCAGCACCTGGGTGTTGACGAAGAACCCGACCATATCCGCCAGCGCCTCGTCGGTCCGCCCGGCGATCGGACCGCCGATCGTCACGTCCTCCCCACCGCCCAGCTTGCCCAGCATCAGCCCCAGCGCGGCCTGCATGACCATCGACATGGTCATCCCGCGCTCGTCGGCCAGCTTCTGCAGCCCGGCCGCCGTCTCCGGTGCCACGACAAGGCCGACCGTGTCACCCTCCGAACCCCTGACCGCGGGCCGCGGGCGGTCGAGCGGCAGGCTCAGCGGCTGCGGCACGCCGGCCAGTTCCTCGCGCCAGTACTCGGCCTGCGCCGCGGCCAGACTGCCCGGCTCCAAGACGTCGCCGAGCAGTTCGCGCTGCCACAACGCGTAGTCCTTGTACTGCGCGGCCAATGGCTCCCACCCCGGCGCCCGGCCGTCCAGGCGCGCCGCGTAGGCGGCCGTCAGGTCGCGTGCCAGCGTCGCGCCCGAGCTACCGTCCGAGGCGATGTGGTGGATGACCAGGACGAGGACATGTTCCCGGGGGGAGCGGCGCAACAGGGTCGCCCGCAACGGGATCTCGGCCGTCAGATCGAAAGGGCGAGCGATGGCCTCGTCGATCGCACCGGCCTCGCCTTCGGGCGTCACCTCGACCACCGGCACCTGCACCGACGCCTCCGCCGACGACAGGATCCGCTGGCGGGGCTCATCGTCTTCGCCCGTCATGTACGTGGTGCGCAGGATCTCGTGCCGGTCGACCACGTCGCGGATCGCCGCGACGAGGGCGTCCTGGTCCAGTGGCCCCGTCAGCCGGAACACCGGAGAGATGTTGTAGGTCGCCGCATCGCGCTCCAGCCGGTGCAGGAACCACATCCGGCGTTGTGCGAACGACAGTGGAGTCACCGCGTTCACCCGGGTTTGATCACGCTGCGCGAACCGGAGGCGGCGGGGAGCGGCCGACTCCTGGGACCACGCGGCGAGCGCGGCCACCGTCGGCAGGTCGAAGATCTTGCGAATGGGTATCTCCATCCCCATCTCGGCGCGTGCGCGGTTGATCAGCCGGGTGGCGAGCAGCGAGTGCCCGCCGAGCGCGAAGAAGTCGTCGTCGATGCCGACCCGGTCCAGGCCGAGCAGCTCGCTGAAGAGGGCGCAGAGTCTTTCTTCGCGGGGGTTGCGTGGCTTTCGGTCGCCGACGGTGGTCGTGTGCTTCGACGGCAGCGCGTTCCGGTCGATCTTGCCCGCGGGGTTCAGTGGAAGCTGTGAGAGCGGTACGACCGCGGTGGGGACCATGTACTCGGGAAGCCACCCGCGCAGGTACTCGGGCAGCCCGGCTACGATTCGGCCGATCGACTTGGCTAGAGCGGGAGTGTTTGCCCGGATCCGTCCGGGCATCGCGCAGGGAAGGAACCCTCCGCAGACGGTCCGTTGCCCGGTCTGCTGTTCGGGCAGGAGGATCGCGTCGAAGGCGTGGACGGCCTGGCCCGACCAGGTGAGGACCGCGTCGAGACCCTGCCGCTGTGCCGATGCGGCGAGGTCTTCAGGATCGACTGGGCTGCCGGTGGGGGTGCCTGTGTTCAGCGCACCGCTCAGCGTCGCCGCGTTGGCCTCGTGCACAAGTCGTGCGTTGGGTATCCCGGTCACGCGCACGGGGCCGCCGGCCCGGTCCACGGCGGCGGCGAGTCCGGCCAGGTCGGACACCTCCTGGCCCCATGGCAGCGCGGGCGCCTCGGTCAGGTCGAGGATACCGGCCGGCTCCTTGTGCACAACGACCTCGTAGCGGTGCCGGGTCAGTTCGTTGTGCGCCTGCCCGGGCTTCAACCGTATGTCGACGCTGACGGTGCGATCCGCCGCCCACTCGGCGAACCACTCCGGGGCGACTACCAATTCCCGCTCGGCCAGGAGCGCTTGCTCCACCAACGCACGCAACTCGCCGTGAGACGCGTGAGGATGTGCCGCACGTTGTACCGCTGTTGTCAGCAGGCGCAGTGTGGCGGCGTTGCGGACGTCACCGACGATCAGCCGGCCGCCCGGCGCGAGGAGTTCCATGGCCTGGTCCAGCACCTGGTCCAGGTACCCGACGCTGGGGAAGTACTGCGCGACCGAGTTGAGCACGACGGTGTCGAAGTGGCCCTGGGGCAGCCCGGTGACGTCGTCGGCCGCCTGGGAGTACAGGTGGACCCGGTCCGCGCAGCCGGCTTGCCCGGCCTGGGCCCGGAGCCGGTCGACCACGGTGGCGGAGATGTCGGTGCCCCAGTACTCGTCGACCTCGCCGACGGTCTTCGCGAGCAGCAGGCCGGTACCGACACCGATCTCCAGGACCCGGCGCGGTGCGAACCGCAGCACCTGTGCCACTGCCGCGTCCTGCCACTCCCGCATCTGCTCCACCGGGATCGGCTCGCCGGTGTAGCTGGAGTTCCAGCCCTGGAAGTCCTCGCCCAGCAGCCCTTCGCCGGGGTCGGCGTAGTTGTCGTCGTAGACCTGGCGCCATTCCTCCACCTGGGCGGCG
>NZ_MLYN01000113.1:0-42095 GCF_001866675.1 Streptomyces sp. MUSC 14 | reverse complement strand
CATAAGCGCAGTGTGCTTGGGCGATTGAACGGACCTACGGCTGGCTGATGCTCCACCGCCGCCTGGCCCGCGACTACGAGACCCTCCCGGCCCGCTCCGAAGCAATAATCCACCTGGCCATGACCGACCTCATGGCCCGCCGCCTCACCGGTGAAGCCACGATCTCCTGGCGCGATCCGACATAACAAGATCAAGCCCACATACCGGTGTAAAACAATGGGAGAAAACGATCTCTAATCAGGGCCGCGCCCGCGCCGCAGCCATTACGACGTGCGGCGCGGGCGCACAGGCGTGCCGCTTGGCATACCTGGATCAGGAACGGGCACTGGAGTCACCGTGATCTCGGTGGACGGCCAGTCCAGCACGGTCAGCTCGGGCCACTCCTCCTGCCACCGCGCCGCCTTGGCCTCATAGACCGACCGCGGGGCGAGCACCGGGTTCGGCCGGAGGACGAGGTTGAACACGTCCGACAGCCCATGGGGCGCATAGACACGCCACCGCCCGTCCGTCTCCACACTCACTCCCAGACAGCATGTCGTTGCGGCGAAGCTGTCGATCGCCGCCTCGGCGGAGTCATACGGCGGACACGGGACACCTCCCGGCCGACCTGGATCACTGCGTCCTCCGCCTCCCAGGAAAGATCGCTGCCATCGAAGTAGAAGACGTCGTAGTCCTTGATGCCGCTGGTCGGAGGCTTCTCCGTGACCACGTTCCATACCGTCTGGAACAGGCATCCGGCCGTCACATACCACCCAGGCAGGCCCAATGCCGCAGTTCGCGCCAGCACTTCCGTCAACACATGGTTACAGGAAAGCACCGAACGCAGGGACTCAAGTTGCTGGTCAGGAGGGAGTCGGCTGATCACAGCCCTGCCTACCACAACGCGCCCACGGCAGCCTCGATCAACTTCGACTGACCGACACACCGATGGGGTGTGCCCGGAACTTGACTACATTCCGAGCCCACTTGATCAACATCTGTTGCCCGAACTCGGCATCAACCATTCTCGCCCTACACCGACGAAGCCACACTGCCGACCCCTCCGTGGAGTTGGCCGCTTGAAAGGTTCCCCACGACGCGAAGCGATTGACAGGGACCGTGAGCCGTCGGTCGGCCGATGGGCGGAGCGGATCAGTTGCGCGTGCCGGCCGGTGGGCCGACGACGGTGGTGAGCTGGAGTTTGGTCTCGTCCTCGCTGCCCGGCGCGGCGGTCATGATGACGATCTTGAGCTCGGTGTCGCCGTCGGTCAGGACATCGCAGTCCACCGTGACCGGGCCCACCGACGGGTGATCGACCCTCTTGTGGACCTCGCGGTTCGCGGTCACCTCTCCCGTCGCCCACAGCTCGGCGAACCTCTCGTTGCCTGCGTTCAGGTCGCGGACCAGCGCGGCCAGGCGGCTGTCCCGGGGGAAGCGGCCCGCGGCGCGGCGCAGATCGGAGACGAGGGCGGCGTCGGCGGTGTCGGGGTCCGTCTCGGTGACCGGCCACAGCGCGAGGGGGGTGTGATCGACGTCCACCGGGAACCTGTCGCGGGCGAAGTTGCGCATCCGCGGCGGCGAGGCCAAGGGGTCTCCCAGCAGGGCGGCCCACCCGTGGTTCCACCACACCAGTTGCCAGTCCGCCGCGAACACGGCCACCGGTACGTCTCCGAGGCGGACGAGTACCCGTTGCATACCGGGCGGGAGATGGTCGCAGATCGTGCCGTCCGCCGGCGGCACGATCCGGGCCAGCCGGTAGAGGTGGTCCCGCTCGGCGGTGGACAGTTGGAGAGCGCGCGCCAGGGACGCCACCACCGACGCCGAGGGTGTCGTGGCCCGCCCCTGCTCCAGGCGCACGACGTAGTCGACCGACACTCCGGCCAGGTCGGCCAGTTCCTCGCGCCGCAGCCCGACAGCCCGGCGCTTGCGGACAACCGGCAGCCCAGCGGCTGACGGGGGCAGCCGGTTCCGCCACATGCGGATCATCGCGCCCAGTCCAGCTCCGGGGGGTGTCGTCGTCATGCTCTCCATCCTCCCGCGTCCCCGATCACATGCGGGGGCGCGAGGGTGGTACTGGTCTTCCCACCGTCGAAGCGTCCCTGGTCCGGCTCCCTCGCCAAGGCAACTATCGAAGGCATGACGATCACTTTCATCACCGGAGCCAACAAGGGCATCGGCCGCGAGACCGCTCGCCGCCTCATCGCGTGCGGTCACACCGTTCTCCTGGGAGCCCGCGACCGTGAGCGGGGTGAGGAGGCAGCCGCCGCGCTGGGCGCACGCTTCGTCCCCGTCGACGTGACCGACGACGCGTCCGTGGGCGCCGCCGCCGCGGACGTCGCCGAGCACGAGGGCAGGATCGATGTCCTGATCAACAACGCGGGGGTCCAGGGTCCCTTCGGTGATCCCGGCGACCTCACCGCCGCCGACGCCCGCGCCGTCCTCGACGTCAACGTCATCGGCGTCATCCGCACCACCACCGCGTTCCTGCCGCTGCTGCGCCGTTCGGACGACCCCGTGATCATCAACGTCAGCAGCGGCATGGGCTCCCTCGCCTTCACCCACGACCCCGGACGGTCCGAGTCGCACGTCGTCGTGCCGCTGTACGCCTCCTCGAAGGCGGCGCTGACGATGTTGACCACGCAGTACGCCAAAGGGCTCAAGGGCATTCGCGTCAACGCCGCCGACCCCGGCTACACCGCGACCGACATAAACGGTCACAGCGGCTCCCAGACCGTCACCGAGGGCACGGACGCGATCGTCGCCCTCGCCACCGAGGGGCCCGGTGCCGGCACCGGACGCTTCATCGACCGCCATGGCGAGATCGCCTGGTCCTGATACACCGGCGGTCCGGAGACTGCCGCCTCCGACCAGCGTGAGAACCTGGGGCGACCGTCACGCCAGCCCTTTGACCTGCTTCTTCAAGTTGGCGGAGGCTCATTCCACCCCCACCGTCGCCCCTACCTCCACCGTCCCGCATCCAGTGCCCTCCGTCATTTGTGAGAATCACGCAGCACCTGGCCGTAGCCGCTGCGCGCGGGTACGCGGGCCGAACTGTTCCGTGTGCAGAAGCCCCGGCCGCGCCTGGCGGTTCAACCCGTGAGGGTGTTGAGCCAGCCGGTCAGCAGACGGTTGATCTCCTCGGGGCGTTCCTGCTGGATCCAGTGGCCGCAGCCTTCTACGAGGTGGGAGGCGGTCAGGCCGGGGAGGGTGGTGGGGAAGGCGTCGATAGCGTCGGACATCCAGGTGGTGGACGCGTCCAGGGCGCCGCCGATGAACAGGGACGGCTGCTTGATCGGGGCTCCGCGGTGGGGGGCGAGGTCCTCCCAGTCGCGGTCCATGTTGCGGTAGCGGTTGAGGGCGCCGGTCAGACCCGTGCGTTCGAACTCTCCGGCGTAAACGTCGAGGTCGTCCTCGGCCAGCCAGGCCGGGAGGATGCCGGCGGGAAAACGGTCACGCAGCTGGCCGCCGTGGGCGACGAAGTGCGGGTCGGGCTCGCCTTGGGCGGGCATGGTGTCGGCGGACAGGGCGGCGTAGAAGCCCGCGAGCCAGCCCCGCATGTCAGGCTCGATCTCCGTCTCGGCGCGGCCGGGCTCCTGGAAGTAGGAGACGTAGAACTCCTGCTCGGGGCCGCCTATCTGGCCGAAGATGTCGGTGGGGCGGGGGCCGCCGGGTGGCGCGTACGGGACGCTCAGCAGGGCGACGGCCCGGAAGACCTCGGGGTGGAGCAGGGCGGAGGTGGCGGCGATGTTGGAGCCCCAGTCGTGGCCGACGACCACCGCGTTCTCCTCGCCGAGGGCGTGCACGAGGGCGACGTTGTCCTCCACCAGGTCCAGCATCCGGTAGGCGTCGGTCTCCGCAGGCTTGGAGGAGCGGCCGTAGCCGCGCACGTCGATCGCCACCGCCCGGTAGCCGGCCGCGGCGAGGGCCGGGAGCTGGTGGCGCCAGGAGTACCAGGACTCGGGGAAGCCGTGCACGAGCAGGACCAGCGGGCCGGTGCCCTGCTCGACCATGTGCAGGCGCCCGGCCGGGGCCTCGACGGTGCGGTGGCGGAGTGCGGCGGACGGCTCGGGCTGCATGGGGGCTTCTCCTCGGTTCGCCGGTGGATGCAGGTACGCATCGATCATGCGGCGCAGCGACCGTCCACCGCGATTACCCTTGCCAATCTGGCAAACTTGCAGGACAGGTGGTGGGGTGGCACGTTCGGAAGGGGCAGAGCGGGTGACAGGCGACGACGTGGCCGACATGCTGGCGGCGATGGGCCCCCGGCTGCGGGCTGCGCGCGAACACCGCGGCTCCACGCTCACCGGCGTCAGCTGCGCGACCGGCATCTCCCCGAGCACGCTGTCGCGGATCGAGACCAGCCGACGCAAGCCCACCCTGGAAGTGGTGCTGCAGTTGGCGAAGGAGTACGGCGTCTCCCTGGACGAGCTGGCCGGCACCGCTCCCGCCGCCGAGCCCCGCACCTCCGCGCTCCAGCGTTTCGGCGACGACAAGGCGGTGCTGCCGCTGACCCGGTACGTCGGGGGCCTGCACGCCCACAAACACGTCCTACCCGCCGTCCAGGAGCCGCCCGCGCGGCCCCGGCAGGTCTCCCACGACGGCTGGGAATGGCTGTGTGTCCTGTACGGGCGGCTGTGGCTCGCACTCGGCGACCAGGACCTCGTCCTGAGTGCCGGGGACGTCGCCGAGTTCGACACCCGCAATCGCCATGGGGTCGCGAACGTCGGCCCCGGCGGCCCAGTCGAGTACCTGATCATGTTCGGGCCGCAGGGAGAGCGCCTGCGACCGCGCACCCCGCCCGCCCCCGGCCCCAGGGCCCGGTAGCAAGCAGCGAACGAACGGCCTGACGTCCCGGATACGCCCAGGATGTCAGGCCTCTTCCTCGTCGTCCTCAGCGGCGTCGGGGTCGCGGAAGGGGCGCAGACCCTGGCCGGGGCCGCTGGCCTTGATGTTGAACAGGCAGCGGCCCAGGAAGTTGATGTGCCGGTCCTTGAGCGGGGAGAGCCGGGCGGCGTCCTCGTCCTTGACGGCGTGGCCCTCGGCGCGGAGCCGGGCAACAGCAGCGTCCAAGTAGCGGGTGTTCACAGCACGACGGCATTGAGAACGAGACCCAGACTGGCCAACTGATCCTCCTGGCCCTCTCGGTACGCCTGGCGGATCTGGCCACGGCCGCCGTGGCAGATCGCGCAGGCCAGGCGGTGGCGGGACTCCTGCACGGTGAGTTGCCGGTTCATCAGCCGGCGGTAGGTGTCGTCGACCGGGTCGACCAGGGCGAGCATTCTGTGGAATCAGATCTGTCAAGCTTGCCGCATCGCCCAGCGCTGCTGACGCGTCAGCAGCGCTGGGCGATGGTCACGCGTCAGCAGCGCTGGGCGATGGTCACGCCGTCGCGCACCGGCAGCATCACCGAGTGCACCCGCTTGTCGCGAGTGATCATGTCGTTCAGCCTCCGTACCGCCAGGTGATGCGCCTGCTGGTACGCCGGGTCAAGCACGCGGCCGCCGAGGAAGACGTTGTCCAGCACCACCAACCCGCCGGGTCGCAGTCGGCGCACGATCTCCTCGTAGTACGCCGGGTAGTTGTCCTTGTCGGCGTCGATAAACGCGATGTCGATGACCGGCTTGGCGTCGAGCGCGCGCAGGGTCTCCAGCGCGGGGGCGATGCGCAGGTCGATCCGGTCGACGACGCCTGCACGCTCCCAGTACGGCCGGCCGATCGCGGCCCATTCCTCGCTGACGTCGCAGGCGAGCAGTCGGCCGCCGTCGGCCAGGCCACGGGCGGTATCTGTCCACCGAGGTCGCCTGCGGCTTCACCGGCCGCGTTATCGGCATGTACGCCACCGAGGGCACGGTCGCCTTCGACTGGTACGAGTACACCCCGGCATCAGCGCCCTCCGCTTGACGCTCGGCCCTCGGCCGCGTGCGACACCTGTGTCCGTGCGGGCGTCGCACGCGGCATGCCGCGAGACCGCCCGCCCCCGGCCAGGTCACCACCGCCAAGCAGGAAGAACTCTTCGACGAGGCCACCCAGCGCCAGTTCGAGTCCCCCATCCCCCGCGGCCGGATGGGCCGCCCCGACGACCCGCTCCTCGGCACCCCACTCGACCCCGAGCGCTCCGCCGTGGCTCTCGGTCGCCCCCGCACACCTTCAGGAGACCGGCCAGGCGCCGGCCGGGCATCCGGAGATCGCGTTCGCCGCCGCCACGACCGGCCCGACCAACCTGTAGGCGAGCGTGGTGTGCGCGAACCAACGGGAGCTGTACCGGTACCTGACCATCCGGATCGCCGCACTCCCAGCCATCGCGCACCTCGTAACGGCACCGGTGGTCAAGGCGGTCAAGCAGGCAGCGGACCGGACACAGCGACCGGCCCCTGCGGCCGCCTGGCCGGCGCGGGGCCGGCGGACGTCGCGGGCGGGCTCGGCCGGTCGGCCGTCGAGGGAGCGCTGGAGCCACTCGGCGCCGCGGCGGAGGACCTCGGCCGTCACGCCGCCGAGCGGGTGGCACTCGTCCTCGTGGAAGCGCGGCTCAAGCCCTTCCTCCAGGCCGAGTTCGGCCGCGGATACACGGCCGATGGGTCCAGGGCCGTACGGGTCGCTCCCCCGGAATCGCTCAGTCGCCCTCCTGGGTGGGAGCACAGTCCGTGTAGGAACCCGATTCGTAGGCCGCCTTGTCGCTGTCGCGGCCGCGGATGGCCTCGACGAGGTATGAGTGGTCCTGGAACTGCTCGGGGCGCAGCTCCTCACCGAAGTGGTCCAAGAGCGAGGCCCGGATCACCTCGCCCAGGTCCGCGTGCAACTGGGCCAGGACCGTGTTGTGGGACGCGGTGACGACGGCCAGGTGAAAGGCCACGTCCGAGTTCACGAAAGCGACCCGATCCCCCTCCGACCAGGCCTTGTCCCGTTGGGACAGCAGGGCGTCCAGTCGCTCCAGGTCCTCCGCCGTGCGGTGTGCGCAGGCCAGGCGGGCGGCACGGACCTCCAGGGCGCCGCGCACTTCGGCGACGTCGTCCGTGTGTGCCTTCTCGAAGCGGATCCGCATCATCCCGGCCAGTTCGCTGGTCGCCCGGACATAGGACCCGGAGCCGTGGCGGATGTCCAGCAGGCCCGTATGGGCCAGGGCCCGGACGGCCTCGCGCACCGTGTTGCGCGCCACGCCGAGCTGTTCGACGAGCTCCGTCTCTGCGGGGATGCGCGAGCCCACGGGCCAGGTGCCGGAGGTGATCTGCCGTCTGAGTCGGGCAATCACCTGGTTCGACAGTGATTCGCGGCGCACAGGATCCATAGTCATCCCATCACTATATGACCCGGCGTCAAACCCATAAGAACCACTAGACATAGAGTCATGGGATGAGTCTATGATCGGCCATGTGACGAAGGAAGAGCTCAAGAACACCGCCTTACCCACCGGTCGGGCGGCGCCCCCCGACCGCTCACAGCGGCTGCGCAGACTGACGCTCGTGGCGCTCGTGCTCGCGGCGCTGAACCTGCGCCCTGGCGTCACCAGCCTCGGGCCCGTACTCGAAGAGGTCCGTGACAGCCTCGCCATGAGCGGCACGGCCGCCGGACTGCTGACGTCCATCCCGGCCGTGTGTTTCGCCCTGGTCGGCTGCATGGCCCCCGCCCTCGCCCGGCGCTACGGCGCGAGCGGCGCGATCGCGGCCGGCGCCGCGTTGCTGACGGCCGGACTCGCGGCGCGTCCCTTCGCCACCGACGCCGCCCTGTTCGTCGCATTGACCGCCCTGTCACTGGCCGGCATCGCCATCGCGAACGTGCTGCTCCCAGCCGTCGTCAAGCAGCGCTTCCCCGACCGGGTGGGCGCGGTGACGGGGCTGTATTCCATGGCGTTGAACGTCGGCGCCTCGACCGCTGCCGCCGTCACCGTGCCCCTCACCGAGGCGTTCGGCGGCGACTGGCGATACGGCCTGGGAATCTGGGCCGTCCTGGCCGCGATCGCCGTACCGCCCTGGCTCGCCGCCTCCGGCCACCAGAGACGGGCGGCGGCCGGTGCGGTGGACGGAGGAGGAGAACCGCAGGCACATCCGCGAAGCCGGATCTCCCGCGACCCCACCGCCTGGGCGCTCACCGCCTACTTCGGGCTACAGGCGAGTTCCGCCTACGTCATCATCGGCTGGCTTCCCCAGATGTTCCGCGATGCCGGGCTGTCCGCGGAGAGTGCCGGGCTGCTGTTCTCCGGCACATCGCTCCTCGGCGTACCGCTGTCCTTCGCGCTGTCGGCCGTGGCCGGAAAGCTGCGCAACCAGAGCGGGATCGCGGTGGGAATCGGCCTGTGCGGCCTGGCGGGATTCGCGGGGATGTGGGCCTCCGCCTCCACCGCGCCCTGGCTGTGGGCGTTCCTGCTCGGCGTGGCCAACTGCTCCTTCCCGCTGGCCCTGACAATGATCAGCATGCGCGGCCGCGACAGCGCCACCGTGGTGCGGCTCTCCGGGTTCGTGCAGAGCTTCGGCTACCTGCTCTCGATCCCCGGCCCGCTCGTCGTCGGCGTGCTCTACGGCCACACGGGCGGCTGGCGAGCCCCCCTGGCCTTCGTCCTCGTGATGACCCTGGTACAGATCGCAGCCGGTCTGGTCGCGGGCCGCGACCGCCAGATCGGCTGAGCGACGCTCGTCGGCACGACGGATCTCATACCGGCTCGCCCCGTCGAGGGCGACCGAGATCGCAGCTCTCCTGTTCGCTTCCCGGCCCTGCCGAGCAGGAGGTACGCATTGACTGCGCCATGCCCGCAATACCCCATGCCCGGAATCAGCAGCCGCGCCGCCAGGTGAATCACCGAAAAGCCGGGATCAACTTCCGTGAACATATCCAGAATTTGTTGACCTGGCCGGAAGATTTCCCCTAGCCTCCCATCAGCCATTAACCCGGGGCACCACGAGTGCGTGAATTCCCGGGTAATGCCGCTACCGCGGAAAAGAGAGGTCCATGAGCCCCCACGCGAATGCCCACACCCAACGCGACGACATCTCCCTGACCACGCTGCTCGCCGAACAGGCGGATGCCGCACCCCACCGGCCCGCCGTGGTCCACGAGGACCAGAGCCTGACGTTCGCCCAACTGCTGGACCGGAGCCGGCTGCTGGGAGCCCACCTCAGGCACACCGGAGTGACCAGAGGCAGCCGAGTCGGCGTGTTCATGGAGCCCTCGCTGGAGCTGATGACGACCGTCTGGGGAATCCTCTGGGCCGGCGGTTCGTACGTCCCGCTCTCCCCGGAATACCCCGAGGAGCGGATCGCGTACATGATTGCGGACGCGGGGGTGGAAGTCGTCCTTACTCAGGAATTACTGCGTACCCGCCTCGAGGAGCTGTCGCCGACCGGCGTCCGGATCATCGCTTCGGATATATTCCCTTCGGCGGAGAATACGGTCGAGGATATTTCGTCAGCAGGCCGGGATTGCTGGGAAGGGGCCCGTCCGGAAGACCTCGCGTACGTCATCTACACGTCCGGCAGCACCGGGAAACCGAAGGGCGTGATGATCGAGCAGCGCAGCATCGTCAGCCAGATGCGCTGGCTGTCCGAAGCCTGCGGAGTCGACAGCGGAAAAACTGTCCTCCAGAAGACTCCCCTGAGTTTCGACGCCGCCCAGTGGGAGATCCTCGCCCCCGCCTGCGGCAGCACCGTGGTGATGGGTGCCCCCGGAATCTACCGGGACCCCGAGGCGATCGTGGCCACGATCCGCCGGCACGGCGTCACCACCCTCCAGTGCGTCCCCACGCTCCTCCAGGCACTCCTCGACACCGAGACCTTCACCGAGTGCGGCTCGCTGCGCCAGGTGTTCAGCGGCGGCGAGGCGCTGTCCCGCAGCCTCGCCGCCCAGTTCCTCGACACCGTGCCGGACTGCTCGCTCGTCAACCTCTACGGTCCGACCGAGTGCACCATCAACGCCTCCGCCTTCGTCGTGGACCGCGCCGCGGTCAAGGACGGTCCCCGGATCATGCCGATCGGCACACCGGTCGACGGCACCACCTTCCACGTCCTGGACGCGGCCGGCCGTCAGGCGGCGGTCGGCGAGATCGGCGAACTGCACATCGGCGGCATCCAGGTGGCCCGCGGCTACCTCGGCCGCCCCGACCTGACGGCCGAGAGGTTCGTGCAGGACACCTTCTCGTCCGCCCCGGGCGCCCGCCTGTACCGGACCGGCGACCTCGCCCACTTCAACGCCGACGGGACGGTGCAGTTCGTCGGGCGGACGGACAACCAGGTCAAGCTGCGCGGCTACCGGGTCGAGCTGGACGAGATACGCCAGACGATCGAGACCCACGACTGGGTCCGCAGCTCGGCCGTCCTGCTCAGGGACGACGAGGCCACCGGCTTCCAGAACCTGGTCGCCTTCGTGGAACTGAACCCCAAGGAAGCCGCCCTGATGGACCAGGGCAACCACGGCGCCCACCACCAGTCCAAGCGCAGCAGGCTCCAGGTCAGAGCCCAGCTGTCGCACGCGGGCTGCCGCGACGCCGCGGACCTGGCGGGCCGCCCGGTGACCGAACTCCCCGGCGCCGAGGCCACGCCCGGGCAGCGGGCCCTGGCCTTCGCCCGCAAGACGTACCGCTGCTACGAGGGCGGACAGGTGAGCCGGGACGACATCCTGCGTCTGCTGGCCCCGCCCGCCCGGCCGGGCGTCGTCCCACGCACCCCGGGGAGCCTGAGCCGGGCCGAACTCGGCGGGATCCTCCGCAACTTCGGCCAGTACCTCAGCGACCAGCGGCTGCTGCCCAAGTACGCCTACGCCTCCCCCGGCTCCCTCTACGCCGCCCAGCTGTACCTCGAACTCGACGGCATCGGCGGCATCGACCCGGGCCTGTACTACTACCACCCGCTCCACCACCACCTGGTGCTGATCGGCCCCGCCCCGCGGCAGTCCGCCCCGCGGCAGTCCGCCCCGCGGGCGAGGGTCCACCTCCTCGGCAAGCACAGCGCGATCGAGCCGGTCTACCGCAACAACATACGGGAGGTCCTGGAGATCGAGGCCGGGCACATGGTCGGCCTGTTCGAGGCGGTGCTCCCCGCCCACGGCCTCGGCATCGCCGCCGCCGAGTACCGGCCCGAGATCCGGCACCGACTCGACTGCGGCGAGGAAGACCACTACCTGGGCACGTTCGATCTCGTGCCGTACGACGCGAACGGGAGCGCCGACGCGCTGGACATCTACGTCCAGGCACACGCGGGCCGAATCGACGGTCTGGAGGCCGGGCAGTACCGGTACGCCGACGGCTCCCTGGTGCGCATCTCGGACGACCTGGTACTCAAGAAGCACGTCATCGCCATCAACCAGCGCGTCTACGAGCGCGCCGGCCTCGGCATCAGCCTGGTCTCCACCGGCCCGGACTCCTGGCGCCACTATCTCGACCTGGGCAGCAAGCTACAGCGCCTCCAGATGAACGGCCTGAACCTCGGCTTCATGTCCTCGGGCTACAGCTCCAGGAGCGGCAACGACCTGCCCGCGGCCAAGCGGCTGAACAGGATCCTCCACGACTGCGGACTGCCCACGGGACCGTCGTACTTCTTCGTCGGCGGGCGCGTCAGCGACGAGCAGCTGCGCAGCGAGGGCATGAAGGAGGACGTGGTCCACATGCAGGGACCGGCCGAGCTGATCAAGGAGGACCTCGCCGGACTGCTGCCCCGCTACATGCTGCCCAACCGGATCGTCGTCCTGGACAGGCTGCCCCTGACCGCCAACGGAAAGATCGACAGCAGGGCCCTGGAGGCCTCGCAGCACACCGAACTCTCCCTGGCCACAAGGACGTTCGTCGCACCCCGCACCCGTACCGAGCGCCGAGTCCGCGATCTGTGGCAGACCGTCCTCAAGCAGGAGCAGATCTCCGTCACGGACGACTTCTTCGAGCTGGGAGGCAACTCCCTGCTCGCCGTGGCCCTCGTCAACCGGATCAACAGGACGTTCGAAGGAACGCTTCCTCTCCAGGTGCTGTTCGACGCTCCCACCGTCGAAAAGCTCGCCGCCCGGCTCGACACCGAGTCGTCAGAGCCCCTCACCCGGCTCGTCCCGCTCCAGCCGGAGGGCAGCGGCACACCGATCCACTGCTGGCCCGGCCTCGGCGGCTATCCCATGAACCTGCGCCCGCTGGCCGCCGCCCTGGGCAAGGACCGGCCCGTCCTGGGTATCCAGGCACACGGCGTCAACCGCGGCGAGCTCCCCTACACCACGGTCCGCGAGATGGCGACGGCGGACGTCGAGGCCATCCGCAGCGTCCAGCCCGAAGGCCCCTACATCCTGTGCGGCTATTCGTTCGGCGCCCGCGTCGCCTTCGAGGCGGCCCGGCAGATGGAGCAGGCCGGCCTGCGGGTGGAGCACCTCTTCCTCGTCGCCCCGGGCATGCCGCGCCTGCGCGAGCAGGACACGGCCGGTTCGACGGGCCGGGCGGACTTCACCGACCGGGCCTTCGTCGCCCTCCTCCACTCCGTCTTCGCCGGCACCCTCAGCGGCCGACAGCTGGACGACTGCCTGCGCACCGTCACCGACGAGGACAGCTTCGTCGACTTCGTCACCAGCCGTCTGCCCGGCCTCGGCACGGAACTGGTCCGGGCCGTCACCGGCATCGTCAAGCGCACCTACTCCCCGACGTACGAGTTCCACGAGCTGGCCGGGCGACGCCTGAACGCCCCCGTGACGCTCGTCAAGGCCAACGACGACAACTACTCCTTCGTCGAGCGCCAGGGCGCCTTCTCCGTCCTGCCGCCCGCTGTGCACCAACTGCCCTCCGGCCACTACGAACTGCTGCGCGAGCCGCATGTCGACGCTCTCGCCACGCTGGTCAACGAGCGGCTGCGCACCGATGCCAGGTCCACGCCCGCGAGCCAGGTCACCCTGTCCCGCGTCATCTCCCAGGAGGTCGGAGTGCCCCACATCAACATCAAGCACTTCCCCGTCGCCCTCAGCGCGGCCCAGGAGAAGGAACTCCTCGCCGCACTCACCTCGGCGGTGAGCAACGCCTTCGGCTGCAAGGAGGACGTCGTCTCCATCGCCATCGAACCGGTCAGGCAGGAGTCCTGGCACGAACAGGTCTACGAGCCCGAGATCGTCCGCCGCCAGGACCTGCTCCGCAAGACGCCCAACTACTGATCTCCGCACCCCGGTTCCTGGAAGGAAACACATGACGACACGCACACCCGGCCCGCACTCCGTCCCGCTGGTCTTCACGGAGGAGGTGGCCGCGGCCCTCGCCGACGGCGACCCGGTGGTGGCCCTGGAGTCGAACGTCATCACCCACGGGCTCCCCTACCCGGACAACGCGGCCACCGCCCGCAAGGTGGAGGACGCCGTACGTGCCGGCGGTGCGACACCCGCCACCATCGGCGTCGACGGCGGCCGGATCCTGATCGGGATGACCGGCACGGACATCGAGCGCTTCGCCTCCACTCCCGGCATCCCCAAGGTCAGCAGCAGGGACCTGCCGGCCGTCCTCGCCTCCGGCGGCATGGGCGCGAGCACGGTCGCCTCGTCGCTGGTGGCGGCGGAACTCGCCGGCATCACCTTCTTCTCCTCCGCCGGCATCGGCGGCGTCCACCGCGGCGCCGAGACCACCATGGACGTCTCCTCGGACCTGATCCAGTTCACCCGCTCCAAGGTGGCGGTGGTCTGCGCCGGCGCGAAGAAGATCCTCGACCTCCGCCTGACCATGGAGTTCCTGGAGACCCACTGCGTGCCCGTCATCTCCTACGGCTACGACGACTTCCCGGCCTTCTACTGCCGTTCCAGCGGGCTGCGCGCCCCGCACCGTCTGGACGACGAGACACAGATCGCCAGGGCCGTGGACACCCACTGGGCCCTGGGCAGCCCCGGCGGTGTCCTCATCACCAGCCCCACCCGGGAGGAGGACGCGATCGACGGGGACGACATCGAGGAGGCCATCGCCGCGGCGCTGCGGGGTGCCGAGGCCGACGGGGTGCGGGGCGGTGCCGTGACCAAGTACGTCATGCGCGCCGTGGACCGTGCCACCGAGGGCCGCTCCGCCACGGCCAACATGGCTGTCCTGATCAACACCGCCGAGGTCGGCGGCCGGCTCGCCGCCGCCCACGCCCGGCTCCGACGCGAGGAGACGCAGTGAACACCGCCAGGGAAACGGAGAAGGAAGAGGCAGCCGTGACACACGTGGCGATGTTCGACCTGGACGGGACACTCGTCGACTCCCCGCGGGCGATCGTCGAGACCTTCGCCGCCGCCTTCGAGGCGCTCGGCGAGAGCCCCCGCAACGAGGCGGACGTCCGGGCCACCATCGGCCTGCCACTGGAGCAGGCGTTCGCCAAGCTGCTGGGCGTCGCGCAGGACGACTCCCGCGTCGCCGCGGGCGTCGCGCGCTACCAGGAGGCGTTCCGCACCGTCATCCTGCCCCGCGCCCGCTCACTGGTCTTCCCCGGCGTCGCCGAGGGACTTGCCGCGCTGCGGCGCCGCGGCGTGACCCTGGCGGTGGCCACGAGCAAGTTCCACGCCAGCGCCGACGCCCTGCTCACCGCGGCCGAACTGCGTGACCACTTCGCCGTGCTGATCGGCGCGGACGACGTCACCCACCCCAAGCCGCACCCCGAGTCGGGGCTGCGCATCCTCGAACAGCTCGGCGCCCGCCCCGAGCACGCCGTGATGGTCGGCGACACCACCCACGACCTGAAGATGGCGCACGCGGCCGGGACCGGGTCGATCGCGGTCACCTACGGGGTGCACGGGCGGGCGGAACTCGCCGCGGCCCGCCCGTCACACGTGGCCGAGACGTTCCCCGGGGTCGTGGCGTACATCCTCGGCACGCTGCCCGACGCCGCGGTGGTCGACGGGCTGCTGGACGACCGTACGTACCACATCGAGTTCAACGGTCACCTGACCAACCACGTCAAACACGCCGTCGTCGCGCTCGCCGGGCTCGGCGTCGCGCCGGAGCGGATCAAGGCCTACCACGACAACTACATCAGGATGACGCCGTACGGCTGCGCGGTCGAGCCGGCCAGGCCGCCCCGGCGGACCATCGACGACGACAACTGGCTCGAACTCGTCGGCAAGCGCCAGGACTGGGCCGCCTACTGCGAGTTCTTCGACCGGCGCGAGCGGGAGATCGGCATGCCCGAACTGCTGCGCCGCTACCTGCCGCACCTCCTCCCCGGCTGGGCCGGAGCGCTCCAGCACGCGACCATCCACCTGGGCTGGGCACTGGCCGCGGGCCACCGCTGGATGGCCATCGAGGGCATCTCCTACCTGGCCTTCTCCTATGTGAGCTGCCATCCCGAGCGCTCGGTCCCGTCGGACGCCTCGGACGCACACGGCACGGAGCGGCCGAAGGACTCGCTGCTGCGCATCGCCGGCCACTGGGAGGCGAACCAGCCGCAGCTCCGCGCGTGGGTGGAGAATCTGGTCGGCGAGACCTCGGCCGACATCCACCCGGAGCTGGTCAGGTCCGGACTCCAGTACCGGATCGCCCGGATGCTCGGCGAGGGCCACCCGCTGATTCACGACACCCCCGGCTGGGTCGAGGGCCAGGACCCCGCCGCCAGCTGGGACCAGCTCGCCTACCTGGTCACCCTGCTGTACCTGGCGGAACCAGGGGACTTCCTGCTCCTGCACCTCATCACCGCACTGCACGCCATGCGGGCCGTCTGCGACGCCCTCCTCGCCGGACAGCGCCCCGACGTGGTCAAGGCCTACTGGACCGGCATCCTGGGCGTGCTGTTCTCCCGCGGCCACTTCCCGCGCCCCGCGAAGCTGACCGCGCTCGACGGCCTCTTCGACACCGCGACGGACGACCTCAGCGACCCCCGCTGGGCCCGCGAATGGGACTGGCACATCGCCAGGGCCGTGGAGGAGGAAGAGGAACACAACCCCAAGCTCGTCCACGTGATGCGCGAGCTGTGGCAGCGCACGGGCGGCAGGTCGATCTACCGGGTCGCCGCAGGCCAGTTCACCGCGACCCCGGAGCTTCCGCTCACCTTCGAACAGCCCCCGACCGACTGACCGCCCTCCCCACCCAAGGACCAGACATGACCACCGCACTCCAGCAGACCACCGAAGTGACCCCGTGGACCGGCCCCGCGCCCGCCGCATCCATCGAGCACTACCTCGGCCGCAACGTCCACCTGCTGCCCCAGACGAAACAGCTGCGCGCCCTGCACACCGTCATCCGCAACCGTGAAGCCAGCCGTCAGGACTTCGTCTTCCACGCCGGCCGGATCATCCGCCTCCTGACCGAGGCCGCCCTGGACCTCATGCCCTTCGAGCCGTACGACGTCCAGACTCCCGTCGGCAGTACGTACCACGGGCTGCGCTTCGCCGAGCGGCTGCTCGCGGTGCCCATCGTGCGTGCCGGGGAGAGCATGGAGAGCGAACTGCGCGCGGTGATCCCGGGGATCAGGATCGGCAAGATCCTCATTCAGCGGAACAGGACGACCAAGCGGCCGCACCTGTACTACCAGGCGCTCCCCGACGACACCGCCGACCGCCACGTCCTTCTGCTCGACCCGATGCTGGCGACCGGCGGCACGGCAGTGGCCGCCATCGAGCTGCTGCTCGAACGGGGTGTGCCCGAGGAACACATCGTCTTCGTCAACTTCATCACCGTGCCGGAAGGCATCACGGCGGTGTGCGAGCGCTTCCCCGGGGTGCGGATCGTGACCTCGGCGATCGAGGAGAGGCTCAACGAGAACGCCTACATGGTGCCCGGCATCGGCGACTTCGGAGACCGCTACTTCGGAACGGACCGCTAGCAGGCTGATGAAGACTTCGAGGTTCTGGCCCCGCCGTATCAGCGGCGGGGCCAGACTCGTTTCGTGGTGACGGGGAAATGGGCCGGGGAGACGGTCGGGCCGGCTCGGTGAGCACAAACGCGGCCCGTCTTCGGGCCAGCGCGACCGGAGGCTGGAGCCGGTGGGACGCATGTCGCGGCGCTTGCCGGGCACGGCGTGCGGGGAATGCGCCTCAATGAGCATCGCAGCGCCGCCTGACACGATGCGGAGCACCTTCGTACAGCCCGCCCCCACGCGCGATCTGGCACCGCGTCAGGTTGGAAAGGGTTCCCTGTCCGCCCGCTCCGAGCCCATGATTCACCTCGCCATGACCGACCTCATGGCCCGCCCCCGCACCGGCGAAGCCACCTTTCAGTACCGCGTGGTGCACACCGCGGTGATCCAGCGGCCGCCGCCCGCGTTGGCGATGGCGTCGTTCTCGGCCGCGTACTCCGTGGCGCCGTTGCCTCCCCAGTACCGGCCGGAGTCGGTGTTGTAGGCGACGGCGCCGCATCCGTTGACGAACGTGGTGAGGACCTTGCAGCCCGAATCGGGGCACCTCGTCAGGGCTCCCTGCTGGGCGGCGCCTTCGGACTTGTAGTCCCAGGCCTTGCCCATGCCGCCGTGGTTTCCCACGGCGATGGCGCCGAAATAGCTCGGCGGGGGCGGGGGCGGAGGAGGTGGTGGTGGAGGAGGTGGTGGCGGGGGCGCCGGGGGTGTCGGCGGGTCAAGGGTCGGCGGATCGTAGGTCGGGACCGGGTCAGGCGGATCGTACGTCGGGGCGGGGTCCGGCGGGTCGTACGTCGGATCCGAGCCGCCGTCGGGCACTGTCGTGTCCGGGGTGGTGGGGTAGGTGGGAACCGATCCGTTGTCGGGTGTGTTCTCGAGAGCGGAGATGTTGGACTGCGGTGTGGTGCCGGAGCCGGACGAGTCGCCGGAGTGCTGGAGTGCGATCCCGAGGATCACCACCCCGGCGAGGGCCGCGATGGTGGCGATCGCCTTGCCGGGCGGCGAGTTGCCCGAGGTCGTCCGGGGTGTGGACCGGATGCCGCCTCTTGTCGGGGGCTGCGGTCCGGATCGGTTGGCCGTCCGCGGCTGCCCGCCTCCGGGCCTGTTCGTGCCGGTGCGCCCGGAGCCGGGAACTCCGGATGCCTTCCTGGTGGCCGTGGCGAGTTGTTCGGCCCACTGGGACGGCGTGGGGCGACTGGCCGGGTCCGGGGAGAGCCCGGCACGGGCCAGGGCGGCGAGTGCGGGGCTGATCCCGGTCAGGGCCGCGGGGTCGTCGGCGGTCTGCTCGCGGGCGAAGAGCCGGATGGCGAGCAGCGTGAACTTGTAGACGTCGCCGGGAGTGGTTGCCTTCGGCTCGCCCGCGCGGAGCTGCCAGTCGGGCGTCTCGGCCTGGGGCAGCACGGTGCGGCCCCGCAGCATCATGGCGTCGCAGTCGATGAGGAAGCACTCGGGCCGCGGGGCGGTCGCGAACAGGAGGTTCTTGGGGGAGAGGTCTCCGACCGTGATGCCGATGCGGTGGAGTCTGGTGAGCGTGGCGGCCAGGTCGGCGAGCAGGGCCAGCCGGTCACGGTCGCTGATGGTCAGGCCGATTCCGGCGACGTAGGCGTCGTCGTTGAGCAGGTACTCCAGGTTCGCGAGCCGCTGGGTGCCCGTACCCGAGCCGGCCAGGCTCCGGAGCGTGAACTGGAAGCGGTCGGGTACGGCTCGCATGAGGAATCCGCATGCCTGGCCCTGACGCCGCACCACGGCCGCGGGCCAGGCGGTCTTCTCGCACAGCCACTGGCCCTCGCCGAAGCCGGGCTCGACCAGGAGTGCTACGGCCAACTCCAGTGCCGTGGCTTCGAGTTGGGGGAGCACAGTGGAGTTGTACTCCTTGTAGACGACGTCCCAGCCGCCGCCGTCGGCTCTGTTGATCTTCTTGTTGAGGACCTGGTGAACGGCGCCCTGGCCGCCCTGGCCGAGTTGGCGGCCCAGGGCCAGTGTGCCGTGCTCGACCTGGGGTGCGGGCGGGGACGTCATCGCGACGCCGCCGCGGTGCGGTGCCAGATCGCGAGCAGTGTCCGGTCGTCGTCGAAGGTCTCGCGGGTGAAGTCGACCAGGTGGGCGAACCACAGTGGCGTCGGTGGCTCGGCGAGGTGGCGGGCGAACAGGGCGCCGACCTGGCCGTCTCCGTCCCCGAGTGGGTCGCCGAAGCCGTCGGTACCGATGAGCAGTACCTCGTGCGGGGCCAGGCGCGTACTGGTCCGCGGCAGCGGATCGGGCAGGAGGGGCAGGGGGGACACCTCGTTCACGACGAACAGGGCGTCCGAACCGGTCTTGGAGTCGAACAGCTGCTGGTACCGGCCGGCCGCGGGATCGAGCAGCCAGGCTCCGGAGTCGCCGATACGGCAGAGGTCGACCAGGGGGCCCGCCGGGTCGGGGCGCACGACACCGGCCACGAGCGTCGTCGCGTACAGGCCCGCCACCTCGGCCTGCTCGGGTTCCTCCTTGTCCAGCCGCTGCCGTGCGAGCCGGCGCAACCGTTCGGCGGCGGCCTCGGCGACGTCCTGGAAGTCCGGCGACTGCTGGCCCAGCGAGAGGAGACGGAGCATCCGCTCCAGCGCGGAACGGCATGCCTCTACGGCTCCGAACTCGGCGTTCGTGGCGCTCGACACCCCGTCGGCGACGGCGAACACGATGCTGCCGGTCGCCTCGTGCACCGCGACACGGGCGGCGTCCTGGCGCGGCTGCCGGTAGTAGCGGTGACTGGCGCCACGCACCGAGGCACAGCGCACTGTGAGCTGCGGAGTGGACCAGCCGTCACACTCCGTGTCAGGGAACTCGGAGCCGTTCTGACCCGGTGGCTGCGCCTCGAACTCCGGTCCGGGGATGCCGACCGTGAGCCGCTGCCACGGCTGAGGCGCGGGCCCGAAGGGGGGTGGTGGTTCGGAGGGGGGTGTTGGGCCGGTGGGGGACGTGGGCCGTGGCGGGTGCTGTGGGACGGGCGGTGTCTGTGTGACGGGCCGAGGCGTCGCGGCGGGCGGTGCCGCAGGGGGCGGCGGTACCGCAGAAGGGCCGTCCGTGCTCCCGGATCCGCCTCGTTTCCGGCCCAGGTACCTCACCAGTGGGCTCACCGTCAGACCTCGTCGATCGCCATCGTGAACTGATCGGGCTTGTTGATCACGAGCGACGGGGTGGCCGAGTTGAGTGCGTGTCCCGAGGCGACCAGGCTCGCGGTGAGTGCGTGGAAGAACTCGGAGATGGCCCGGCCGATGTCGGTGCCCGCCTTGGCGACGAAGGCGAACTCGGGGCGCGTCGCCACTTCCAGCATCGTGCCCGCCTGGGCGTCGCCGATCCCGCAGGCGATGATGTTGGGTGAAGTCGGCGTCTGTGCCTTGTCGGTGAGCGTGGCGTGCGGCTTGCGCCAGGTTCCGCCGTCGGTGGGCTGACCGTCGCTGAGAAAGAACACGACGGGACGGTGCACCTTGTAGCCCTCGCCGCGCAGCCACTGCACGTCGGTCGGGATGCGGCCGAGCAGGTCGTCGAACACCGCCTGGTAGTTGGTGAGGCCCCGGATGACCACCTGAGGAAGGTTGGTCTCGGTGCGCATGTCGGCCCCGGTGAGGCGGACTCGCACGTCGTCGGAGAAGCCGAGTACGTTCAGGCGCAGTTTGGCGGCGATCATCGGCTCGGCCCGTAGTCCCTCGCACAACGAGACCAGGCCGTCGGACAGTTCCTGCACGTAGGGCGCCATGGAGCCGGACTCGTCGGCCAGCACATAGGCCGGCAGCAGCACACCCTTGGTTTCCGCCATGTGGATACATCTCCCCGTTGTCGTACGCCGTACCGATCTCTGTTGCCCTGCGCATGCCAGGACTAGTCCCGGCGATGTCCCTCGTCCCCGTCCATCCAAACCGTACGCGCCGGATCGGCAGGCGGCCCGGTCGTGATCCGGGCTCGTTCGGGGCGAATTCCGGTCGGCGCCGGTCGCCGGTCCCGGTCCTCCGTCCCGGCTCAGTCCCGGGCCAGCGTCCGCACCAGCAGCCTCGCCGGTTCCGGATGGCGCACGATCAGATGGAGCGCCGGGTCGGCGCCTCGGGACAGCTCCGCGTCGACCGCCGCCCAGACCGCCTCGACGCTCTCCTGGTACGACAGCCCGCCCCGGCCCGAACCGAGCAGCGGCAGGCAGACCGAGCGCAACGGCGGATCGAACCGGGGGCTCTCCTCCGCCAGCAGCGCCAGCGCCCCGGCCACCGCCCGGGTGACGTCGGCCGGCAGCACGTCGTAGTCGTTGGTCCCGGACCGGGGAACGGCGACGGCGGCGTGGTAGAGCCGGCGTATCCCCCGCTCCGCCAGTGCGCCGGAGCCGGTGGCCGCCACCGTCCCCGGCACCACCGGCCGGCCCGAAGTGCCGTTCCGGGCGGCCCAGTCGCGCAGTTCCTCGTGGACGGGGTCGGCGAGCAGCTCTCCGGTCAGGCTCCAGGACGCCGCGGCACGCCGCAAGGAGGCGGAGACCGATGACTTGTACGCCTCCGGCAGCGCGAAGTGCGTATTGGACGGCACCACGATCGCGTCCACGCCGCGCAGCAGATCGACGGGGTGCACATGGAGGGTGACGGGAACACTCCGGTCGCCCGCCGCGACGGTGAGGGCGCGGTGGGTGTCCACGGGGGTCCCGGTCGGCGGGGCCTCGGCGGTCAGCCGGCCGATCTGCTCGGCGATCTGGCCGAGCACCATCCCCTCCTGGTGCTTGCGGAACCGCTCCACGCTGACGCCGTACACCCCGGCGGCGCGTCTGCGGCGGTCGGCGCCCGGCCAGTCCCGGGTCCCCGGAGCCATTCCCAGCGTGTACTCGGCCGCCTCCTGCAGGTTCCCGCCGCCCAGCCGGTCCACCGCCAGCCGCAGCAGCCACTCGACCGCGACGGCGGATGTCCCGCTCCCGGACGCGCCTTCGCGCGCGAGTGCCGCCGAGGCCGCCGCGCTGAGCGCGGGCAGCCGAACGTCACGCAGGCGCACCATCCCCGCTCGGCGAACTTCCTTCAGATCATGGAGAACTGAGGCGTGATCAGCTGTCCCCTCCGCCATGACCCAAAGGATGCATCGCCGCGTCCCTGGCCACAAGAAGCCCAGGGCGCCCCGTCAGGGGACCAGCGCCGCCCGCAGCGGGGCGAGCAGGCGGTTGGCTTCCGCGATGCCGGTGGGGGATCCGAGGTCGTTGATCCCCAGGGCGGGGTCCGGTTTGAGTGGCTCGGCACCGCAGCGGTCGCCGAAGAGGACCACCGCATGCCGCGGCCTGTGCCGCCGTGACTGCCACAACAGGCCCTGTGCATGCGGCACTTGGACGCGCAGTTCGCTCGCCCAGCGCCGGGTCTGCGAGTATCCGGCACCCTCCGCCTCCAGCAGCCAGGAGTCCTGGCAGACCGCGGCCAGGTCCTCCTCGGTGACCAGCCGGATCAGCGTCAGATCGACCCGGGTGCGCAGGAGGCTCAGCGAGCGGCCCGCCACCCAGGCACGCGGCACCAGCCGGCATCCCGACCCGGTGTCGAAGTCCAGCGAGCGCAGCAGCACCTCGGCGAGCGCCGTGGCGGGTTCGGCGCCCGCGTACAGGAACGGGTAGGGATCCTCGGACGTGCCGTCGAAGCGGTTGCCGCCGAAGTGCGAGTCGACGGCGACGGGGTTGAACGACTCGGGTGGCCGCCTGCCGCTGTGGCACCGCCACAGCTGCGAGCCCGCGGGCAGCGTCGACACGTGGGGCGTGAACCGGTAGGCGGCCGGCGGGAATCGGTCGGGCATCAGTCGCCCTCCAGCATCGCCGAGGCCGCGCCGACCAGCAGATCGTCGGGCAGCCGCCCGAGGAGTGCCGCGGGCCGACCGCCCAGCCAGAGGTTGCCGCTCAGCCACCAGTCGGCGGCGCCCCAGGGATCCTCCTGAGCCAGCAGCAGGCGGTTGACCGTGCGCACCACGGGGAGCGGGCCTCCGTCGCCGCCGGTGAACTGGAAGGCCGGATAGCGGGGTCCGCGTACCGGGTCGTCCAGCCGGATCAGCCCGTCGGTGCCGGCGGCGCGGTCCGCGCAACGGTGCCGTGCCTCGGCGGGGGAGAACGACGGTTCCGCCAGAAGCCGTTGGCGCGCCTGCGCGAGGATTCCCGCCGTGTCCGTGCCAGTGTCCGTGGCCGTGCCCGTGGGCGGGCCGGAAACGGTGAGCCGGGCGTGGAGTTCCCTCGCCCGCTCGGCCAGGTCCGGGGTGGGCCGCGCGGGCCCCGCCCATCGCGGCCCGTCCAGCGCGGACCGCACGGGATGGCCCGGCGGCAGGGCCAGCAGGGCCAGCCGCACCCCCTGTGCGGCCTGGCGCACGGCCCGTTCCTCGGACGGGGCGGCGGCCAGGTCCCCGAGCCGGGCAAGGAGCACGTCACGCCGCTCGTCATCGAGGGCGGAGCGGATGTCCGGCCAGTGCGACCTGATCAGGTCGAGCAGGTCCTCGGCGTTCATGCGGTACCCCTTGCGCGTGTGTGCCGCGTACGAAGAACCGGGGTGCCCCTGTGCGTGCGTGTCCCGGACGAAGGGCCGGGGTGCCCCTGGTGGATGAAGGAGGCCCAGAGCGCCGGCCGGGTCAGGCCCGGCAGTTCGGCCTCGCCCGCGGTGAGTACGTCCAGCACGCCGTCGGGCAGCCGGCGCCCCGGATCCAGCATCCACAGCTGCGCCGCTCGCAGGGCGCCGGCCGGATCGAAGCCCTCGACGGCCGCGAAGTGGTGGAAGACCGCCATCATCAGCGCGGAGGCGCTGTCGGTCGTCGTCCACCGTGAGCCCACGACGTTCCGCGCGCCCCGCGCCACGAAGGCCGTGGTGAGGGTCAGTGCCTCGTCGTGGTCGCGGGTGCTCAGGTCCGTCTCGCACCCGCTCAGGACGACCAGCGGCCCGCTGCCCGGCCGCGCCCCGTCCTCGGCCGGGCGGTCCAGCAGGCGCGTCACGGTCAGCATGCCCGCGTCCGGCAGGGCTCCGGGGCCGCCCAGCCCGGCGGGCCAGGACTCGGAGTCGCCGGGGAACGCCAGGCTGAGCGCCGAGACGGTCGGACGCGGACCCGCACAACCGTGCGACGCCACATGCAGCAGCGAGAGCGGCCGCTCGTGTCCGGCCGTCAGCAGCTCCAGCAGTTCGGCCGGCGTTCCGGGCGCCTCCGGGGGCGCGGGCGGCTGGTAGAACTCGCCGAACAGCCTCGCCCGCGGGTAGAAACCGGCGTGCAGCGCGCTGATCTCCCGTTCCGCGTGGGTCAGTGTCAGCCGGGGATCCGCCACCAGCACCGGCGCCGCGTCCACCGGGGTCCTCTCGCGCGCCGTCGCGAGGAGGAACTGACGGCCCGAGGCGGCGTAGCTCACCACCATGTCCTGGCATGCGTAGCGGTACCCGTCCCCGTCGCGGGCCCGCGCCGCGTGCCAGGGCACCACGCCCAGGTTCCCGCAGGGCACCAGGACGACCCGGGGCGGGGCGGGCGGGCCGTCCTCGTTGCCGCAGGCGTCGGCGCGGAGTCCGGCGGCCAGCTCGCAGACCTGTGCCATCACTCCGGACCAGGACCAGTCGCAGAGCTTTCCGAGGGCCTCCTCCCAGGCGTGCTCGGCGGCTTCGTTCCGGTACCGGGACCGGGCCGCGGCGGCGTCCAGGTATCCGGCGAGCGGCCCGCTCCCCTTGCCGGACAGGGCGGGCACCAGGGCGGTCATGGCCCCCGTCTCAGGTGCCAGGACGAGGGCCGTCCCCGGATTCTCCGCGTCCCCGGGCACCAGATAGACCAGCATGTCGGTGTCGGCCGCGGCTGCCGCGCCGCACAGTTCCTCGATCGTCGGGATGCCGAACAGCTGCCGGCGATCGTCGTCGCGCCGGTAGCCGAGCGCTTCCAGGGCGCGGCGGCGCAGGCTGCTGGGGAGCTGTCTGTCCGGCCCACCCGGCCGCGAGGCGGACGCCTCGCCCCAGGCGTCGGCCAGCTCCCGCTTCCCCCGCGCCCGCAGCAGCTCGGGTACCCCCGCGGAGGCCGAGGCGGCCTGGAGCACCAGCGCCCGGCTCCATTCCAGCGCCTCGACCGCCTCGGCCAGGCGACCGCACACCGCGGCCCAGCGGGCGACCAGAACCCCGCGTTCGCCGCCGCTCCTGGCCGTCAGCAGGCCGTGCTCGGCGCCGGACTGCAGGAGGACGTCGGCGGCGACGCAGTGCAGGGAGTCCAACGCGGCGGTGATGGCCGCGTCCAGGTCCGCCGGGTCCTCGGTGTGGTCGGACCGGCAGGCGTACGCCTCGGCGAGGTGCCACAGGACGTTTCCCGCGAGCAGCGTCTCCTCGCCCCGCCGGATTCGCTCCCGGATCCGCTCGAAGCCCGCGATGGCCCGGTCGAGATCGGCGGGATCCTTGGTGTGGTCGTACAGGGAGAGCAGGCCCACCGCTGTCCGGAACTCGCCCTCCTCGCTCCTCAGGGTCGTCGCGGACGGGATGGCGAGGCCCGCGCGGATCAGCTCGGGATCGTTCTCCTCCTGGCCGCGCTGGATCCGGATCAGGCGGGTCAGCTCCCGGGTCAGCTCCTTGAGGGGCGGTGACAGATCCTCCAGCCGCACGGCTTCCTCGAGGCAGGCGAACATGCGCTGTCTGTCGGCGGCGTCGCCGCGCAGGGCGCCTCGCGCGTCGTAGGCCTGGGCCAGGGCCATCAGGATGTTGACGGCGATGTCGTCGTCCCGCGGTGCGCTGTCCCGAAGGCTCAGCAGTTCGTCGAGGATCGTGTCCAACTCGGCCAGGTCTTCGGCCTGTCGGGCCCGGTCCAGCCGGGACAGCGCCAGGACGGTCCGGGTCATCACGGTGAGACTCAGCGGGGACCGGGTCTCGGCGAGGCGTTCCACCGCCGATTCGAGGAGCTGGTGGGCGACCGCCGCGTCCTCAAGGCTCCCGCCGACCGCCTCCGCGCTGCCCACGACCGCGGACCGCAGCGCGTCCACCATGGCGTCCAGTTCGTGCCCCGCCGGGAGCCGGCCGGAGACATCGGCCATGCGGCCGAGCGCCGAGTCGAGCAGATCGGGGTCACCGTTGCGGAAAGCCGTCACCGCTTCCTGCAGGGCCTGGGGAACGGCGTCCATGGCACGGTCCTCGGGCCGGAGCGGGGGGTGCACCGGGTCCCGGTCCAGTTCCTCGTTCATCCTACGGAGCGCCTCCGGGCTGACGAAGCCCGGGTGAACGGCCTGGAGCGCGGACAGTACCCGGGCTCTGTTCCGTGACTCCGCCTCCGCCGCGCCCGCCTCGCTCGCCTCGGGCCGGTCGGGCCGGTCGGGCCGGTCGGGCCGGTCGGGCCGGTCGGGCCGGTCGGGCCGGAACCCCTCATCCGTGGAGGCTGATTGCTCCCGAAGACGTTCCCGGGTCTTGCTCACCGTCGCGATCTGGTCGGCCCACGGGAAGTCGTCCGGCAGCACGCCGGCCAGCTGCTCGCCCGTCACCCGGGACGCACCGCCCGGCCGCAGCATCTCCGTCAGCAGGCCGAGTGCGGGGACCGCCCGGTCGAGGACCTGTCGCAGTTCCGGCGGCATCGGCAGGACCTGGACGTCGGTGAAGAGCCGGGGCAGTTCCGCGACGTCGAAACTCCCACCGTCCTTGAGATACCAGTCCATGAAGGCCGCGTGGTCGGGAAGCCCTCCGGCGCGCCCGCCCAGCTCAGGACTCGGGAACAGTGTCACCAGCAGCCCGAACGCGGCACACCGCCGTTCCCATTCGGGCGCCTTCGGCTCGGCGTCGCGGACCTGGCGCATGTACCGCAGCACCCGCCTGCGGTCCTCGGCCCCGCCCCCGCCCCCGCCCCCGCCCCCGCCCGGGCCGGCGTACCGCAGCGCGAGCAGCACGCCCAGCCGTGCGACCACCGCGTGGCGCACTGCCTCGCCGGGTTCCAACAGCCCTTCCAGTTCGGTCAGTTCACTGATCGTTCGGTCCTGGATCCCCGGTTCGGACATGACTTCGAACCGGGCCGATGCCGGGACCTCGGTGAACGGAATCAGCGGATCGGCCCGGGCCGCGGCGTCCCGGGCCCACATCCGCAGTGCCTGCGCCCCACCGCTGTCGTCACTCATCGCTCCCCCGTTCGAGCCGCCTGTCCCGTCTCACGGTCCTCGCATCATGCCCAGTCGATCGCCGCCGGGTCGCGGATACGGGGCACCGGACGGAAAACGACCTGGATTCAACCGCACACCGACCGCAACCCGGCCGCACCTCGGCTGTACCCGGCCGCACACCGCTCCCTCAGCCGTCCCCCTCGGGCCCCGGCACCCCCAGGTCGGTGCGCATCCGCTGCCGCATCAGTCGGATGTGCCGCCAGAGCAGTTCGATGTCCGTCCGTACGGCGCCGAGCGAGTCCCCGGGGCGCGGGTCGCCGTGATCGAGCCGCATCAGCATGCCGTAGGTCGCGCTCAGCGAGCGGTTGACGGTCCCGGCGAGGTCGAGCACCGGATCGGGAACCCGCAGCTGAGCCTCGGCGTAGCAGTCCCGGTGGGCGTCGCGCGCCTCGGTCAGCCGCCGGCTCACGGCCGGGGAGCCGTCCGCGTTCGCGAGGGCGTGCATCTGGTCCGTCAGCGCGGCCAGATACTGCCGACAGGCGGTGTTGAGCGCGACATAGGTGTCCCGCCGTGCGTCGAGCCGGGCCCGGCCCTCCTGTTCCCGGCGTTCCTCGGCCCTCTCCCGCCGCCGGGATTCGTCCGCCGCACGCTGGGTCAGCAGGGAGGACAGCAAGGTGCCCAGCACACCGACGACCGCCACGCCCAGCCCGGACATCACGGACGCGTCCATGATCCAACTCCCGTCCCCCGTAGGCGGTTTGCTTCCAGCTTCGCACTTCCTGGCCACCGCGGGTGCCTGCGGTGGGTGCTGCGGCGGCCGTGGACTTCACGGCCGCTTGGCGCATGGTCGAGACGGCGCCCAGCTCCTGCGATGGATGCCGCCGCCGGGGAGGGCGGACGTAACGACGAAAACGCCACAGGGGGCATGGCTCCGGCTGCTCAGCGGCGGTTCCTGGGCGACCCAGGCCGCCCGGAGTGGTCGTGTGGAGTCCCGTTCCCACACGACTCCACACAGCCCCCTCAGCCGCCGGCCAACCTAGGACCGACGACGCATCATGTGGAGTGCCACGTTGCACAGTGGAGAGGGGGCTCTGGTGCCGCCTTGCACAGTGACACACGAAAGCGCAGGTAGAGCCTGGGTTCTGTCTCTTTGGTCAGCGTCGGGCCAGGTACCGGCGCGAATACCTCGGGGTGGGGAGTGTTCGTCCTGATGAACCGCTGCCACCACCGTGCGGGTGGGCCTGGCACCGGTGATCAGCCGCGCTGTTCGACGCTGCTGTCGGCGATCGCCCGGAACAGCTCGCGAGCCCGCTCGAAGAACTGCTCGACCTCCGTGGTGTCCGGCTCGTCACCATCCGCAAGCATCCGGGCCTGGAGCTGCTCGGAGCGCAGCCCGTCGTAGCGGGCTCGCACATCCGCGGTCACGGGCTGGACCGCGATGTGCAGGTGTTTGCGCGCATCGCGGCCGTGCGACCACATGCAGACGTAGGTCTGCTCGGGCCGGCACAACGTCTCCACGACACGAGCGGTAGCGCGCAGCAGCGGGCCGAGTTCCGCCGCTGCCGTGTCGTCGAGCTCCGCGATGGCCACGACGTGCTCCCGCGGACCGACGATCAAGGTGCCGAGATTCATCGGACCGACGACGTGGTTCACCACCCAGGCAGAGGTTTCGTGCAGGACACCCCCGGGCAACTCCCGGCGCCCGGTCAGAAGGTCACACCCAAGACACCCCGTCACATCCACGCGCGCCAGCCTATACAGAGCTCGCAGCAACGAAGTCGGCCGCCAACCCGGTTGATCAATCCGCCGGTTGGCCTGCGCCCGCGATGAAGCTCCTGGTAGACGGGTTCACGACCACGATTGCCCGTGCCGGCCGGTTGGCCGTGCATCCGCGTGAACGAATACGTTCTTGCGCATCTGGTCGACCGGCACAACAAGCGGCGGCTTGTGGATCTGGCATGGCCAGCTCACACATCGCTCATCGAGTGGTGTCGGGTGAACTCGTCGGCGAGCATGCCCATCACGACGAGATCGCGGTGCCCGCCGGCGAGGAACACGCGATCGCGGAGGCGGCCCTCCTCGGTAAATCCCAGTCGACGGTGAAGCGCCAACGATGCCTCGTTGTGCGCGAAGATCCGGGCTTCGCACTTGTGGTAGCGCCGATCGGCGAACATGAAGCGCAGCAACAGCACCACGGCCTCTGCCGCGTAGCCCTTGCGCCGATGATCAGCGCCGATCGTGACACCGTACTCGAACCAGCCCGCACGTGGGTCGGCGTGGTACGAGCCGACAGCACCGACCAGTTCCCCTGTGTCGACGGCTTCGACGGCGAGTTGGAAGCAGTCGCCGTCGGACGTGGCGGCGGCCTGCTCCTTCGCCCAGGCGCGGAAGCCCTCGGCGGAACGCGGTGGGTTCAGCAGGTCTCCCAGCCTCTCCTCGTCCTCGGCGAAGCGCATGAACGCGGTCCAGTCGTCGGGCTCGATGCCGCGCAGGCGTATCCGTTTGCTCGTCCAGAACGATGTCATCACGCCATCGGATCACGGCGCAGGGTGCGACGTCCAGGGCTTTCGCCGCCCTCGGACGGCCCGTGACCTGGCACTTCGCGGTTGGCAAAGGTGCCCCTTGATGTGCGGTTCCGAGTTGGCCGAAGTCCTCGCGGACCTGTTCGGCGACGCCCGGATCGGGCCGGCAGGGCAAGTGCACAAGCCCGACGAGACACCGTCCGGCGTGTCGATGTCGTCGACCGCCGACAACCGACCGGACCACCCTGCGGACCCGAGTTTCGCTTCAGGGCCGAAGCGGTGCGTAGTCCGCGTGGCGCCACAGGGCACGGGCCGCCGTGTTCTGCGCTCCAGCAGGGCTGTCTGCGGTGTCCCAGACATGGGGGTGTGTCGACGGGCCGTCGAGGGGGGACCAGCCGGGGTCACCGGAGGTGGCGAAGCTGACCCATGCCCCCATCATGCGCTGGGACAGCTCCTGGTCCGCGGTGTCGGGTGGACCTCCGATCAGGAACTCGACACTTTTGAGGATGGTGTTGCCGAAGGCGAAGGGGATGTCAGCGCAGTGCCAGGCGCGTGCCACTCCCCCGGGGCGCTCGCGGTGGCGGGCGAAGCAGGACAGGAATGCCCGGCCACCGGCTTGCGCATGCCGCTCCGCCAGTCGGCTGGTGTACTCGCTGAACAGCAGGTCACCGAGGATCGCGAGATGGACGTCGTGGACAGGGGCGTCGGGCATCAGCTGCCGGTATCCCGGCACCAGGTTGTCGGGGAGGTGGAAGTCCCGGGCGAAGCTGCGCAGTTGTGTGTCGGTGGTGACCTTCGCCGTACTGCCGACGGCGTCCATCAGCCAGTACTCCTGAGTGGTGTGGGACACGAGGAGATCCACCGCCTCCGAAGCTCCGGCTGCCGTCGCCGACAGGGGGTCGCTGGGCAGGATGTCTCCGTCGACGACCGGACCGTAGAGCACGGAGTTGTAGTGGCGGGGCCCGGAATCCGGGTCGTGCCGGTAGTCATCGACAACACGATCGGAGGCCGCGAGCAGTGCCTGCGGGGTGGCGGACGTCAGGTGTGTGGAGGTGGCGGGGATGCCCGCCGCGGCCGCGACCCTCCGGGTGGTCTCAGCGGCGAGATCGGCGGAGTAGCACGGGCCGACGACACTGTGGGCGATGACACGGCGGAACAGCCCGCGTGCCCGGTCCATCACCATCAGGCAGGCAGCCGAGGCCGCCCCGGAAGACTGCCCCGCTACCGTGACGTTGGCCGGGTCGCCGCCGAAGTCGGCGATGTTCTCACGTACCCACTGCAGCGCGGCGATCTGGTCGAGCAAGCCCCGGTTCTCCGGGAACGGCGGCTCTGCACCGGGCGGAACGTGCCCGAACCCTTCAAAACCCAGCCGGTAATTGAAGGTCACCACCACCAGACCGGCACCGGCCAGGGCGGTGCCGTCGAAGTCGGGCTGCGCGGAGGAGCCGAAGGTGTAGGCACCACCGTGGATCCAGACCAGGACCGGCGCCGGACCGCTGCCGGTCGCGGGAGCCCAGACGTTGAGCGTGAGGATGTCCTCGTCGCCGGGCGACCAGGACGGCGCCCCTGGAAGCCGTGCCGACTGCGGGGCTATCGGTCCGAAGTCCCGGCACTCACGGACCCCCTCCCACGCCTGAACCGGACGCGGCTCTCGGAAGCGGTTGGCCCCAAAGGGCGCGGCAGCGTAGGGAACACCGAGGAACGCCACGGTATCGGGCGCCGCCACCCGTCGGCCCCGGACCAGACCGTCTCTCGTCGTGCGGACATCCACAGGTTTCCTCCACTGGATGGGACATGGCCGGCTCAGTCGGCTCAGCCGGGTCATCGGAGCGACATCAGTTTTACGTGGCCGGGGACGTACACGCGTACGCCGGCCTCGGGAGCCACGGTGGCGGGCGGGGTGGGGAGGGGCTTCCTCACGGTCGTCCGCCTCGATGACGAACCTGCCGTCGAAGGAGTGATGTGCTCGGTCTCCGGGGTCTCGCCGCCGGCAGTTTCCCGGCCGCGGCGAGGCTGCCGGTCCAGCCTTCGTGTTCCTTGCGGTATGCGGACCGGTCGGCCTGGATCCGGGGGCGTGACTCGTCCGTCTCGGAGATCACGAGTGCGTATGTCATGAAGGTTCCGCTCCGTCCGCCGGGGCGATGCGGGCGAGTGAGCCGATCTCCAGTGCGGCCCACAGGGCGCCGTCGGGGCCGGGGGCGATTCCGTGGGGTTCGGAGTGGGGGGTGGGCAGGCCGTGGACGGTCAGGGAGCCGTCGGGGGTGATCGTGCCGATGCGGTTGCCTCGCCATTCGGTGAACCAGACGGTGCCTTCGCCGTCGACGGTGACGGCGTGCGGCCGGGCGGTGCGGTCGGGCAGCGGGAACTCGGTGATCTGCCCGGCGGGAGTGATCCGTCCGATCTGCCCGGCGGCGATCTCGACGAACCACAACGCGCCGTCGCGGCCTGCGGCGATCCCCACCGGCGCCGCCGCCTCCGTCGGCAGGGGATGCAGGGTGACCGCACCGTCCATGCCGATCCGGCCGATGCCGTTCCACTGGTTGAGGGTGAACCACATCCCGTCGTCGTCACCGGCGGTGATCGCTGAGGGGAACGCGCCTGTGGCGGGGAGCGGGAACTCGGTGATGCGGCCGTCGACGGTGATGCGGCCGATGCGGTCGGCGGCGGTCTCGGTGAACCACAGCGCACCGTCGGGTCCCGCCGCGATGCCGAACGGCCCGCAGCCGGGGCCGGGCACGCGGAATTCGTCGATGACACCGTCGATGGTGATCCGCCCGATCCGGTCCGCCCGATACTCGGTGAACCACAGCGCGCCGTCCGGGCCGGGCGTGATGACGGTGGGCCCGCAGCCGGGGTCGAGCCGGTGGCTCGTCGGCTTCTCGCCGGGGACGAGCCGGCCGATCCGGCCGCTGTGGACGAGGGTGAACCACAGCGCGCCGTCCGGCCCCGTGGTCAGGGCGTAGGGTCCGGCCTCGCCGTCGGCCACCGCGTACTCTTCGATGGATACCTGGGTCAAAGGGGCTTCCCCAAACCGTGTTCGGCGGCGATGCGTTCGATGTCGGCCGGCGTTCCGGCCATGATGGTGCGGGCGTGTTCGGTGACCAGGTCGGTGGGCCAGTCCCACCACGCTGCGCGCAGTCCTCGCCCAGCGGACCGCGCCCTCGGGCCGCCGCCTGCAGTACGTACTCACCGACGCGGGCCGCGACCTCTTCCCCGTCCTCCTCACCCTGCGCCAGTGGGGAGAACACCACGCCTTCGAGCCCGGCGAAGCGCACTCGACGCTGGTCGATGAGCACGGCGCCCGCGTACCGGACATCAAGCCGACCGGCGCTGACGGAACCCTCCTCGACGCCGACACCACGCACGTGCAGAAGACCGGCGGAGAACGACACCGGTGAGGTGACGGTCGACGAGACGGTCAGCGTCTGTCCCCGGACGCACACAGCGACGCGAGATGTCCGGCCGGTTGACGGGCCGCGCCCGCGGGCCGGACGACCTCCACAGCGATACCGCGGGCACGGGCGTACGACACGTCGCCGACGTTCGAAGCATCGGTGACGCCGACCTTCAACGGCCGCCGGTACGAGGGCACCGCACGCCTGCGCCCGGACGCGCGTCCCGGACAGGCTCAGCGCGCGTCGTCACGCACGGGGGGGTGGGGGACATGTGGTCAAGAAGGCGGTTTCTGGATCGCCTCGGCCAAGGGACGGCCTACCTCACGGTGTCCGGTGCGTGCCCGGCGAAGCGTCATGTCGGGCAGGTTCTCCCTGTTGCGTTCACAGGGGACACCACCATTGAGACTCAGTTGAATGGGGGCAACAGAACTCCTGTGCACGTGAGTTGCGATGTTTGACGGGCGGCGGACGGCGAGTGGCAGGTGACGGGGGACGGGTAACGGGTGACGAGGTGTCACATTCTGTCGCCGCCTCCCGTCACGACCGCCTGTGCGCCAAGCAGCGCAGCGGACGGCGAACCGGCTGCCCAGCAGTGAACGGGCCCCGGTCGGGCACGGGTGAGGAGCCTTCGACCACGGCCTCGACCAGGACGGCGAGTCGTCCGGTACGGGCACGCGCCCAGGAGCCAGCACCTCAACCGTGAGCCGGCCGGCGGCTACCAGGGCATGGTGTGGTCCTGGTAGTCGAGGTACTTCAGGCCCGGCTCGCCGCGGTGTCGGTCGATGGTGTCGGCGATCCCGGGGACGACCTGATCCACCGTCAGAGGTGCGCCAGGGCCGCCCAGTTCGGTGCGGACGTGGCCGGGGCACATCAGGAGCAGGCTGTGCGCTGCGTCGGCGTACCGTGCGGCGTAGCTGCGCATCAGCTGGTTGAGGGCGGACTTGCCGGCCCGGTAGGCGTCCTGGCCGCCGTGGGTGTTGTGGGCGAGGCTGCCCTGCCGGGAGGACATCACGCCGATGGTGCCGTCCGCGACGACGAGCGGGCGCAGCGCCTCGACGACGCGCATCGGGCTCAGCGCGTTGGTGACCATGACGTCGGTGAACATGTCGGTGGGCACGTCCGCGATCGGCAGGTCGCCGCGGGTGATGCCGGCGTTGACGAAGAGCAGGTCGAGGCTGCGTCCCGCGAGCCGGTCGCGGAGCGCGTTGATCTGCTCGGGTTCGTTGATGTCCAGCTGCTCGACGGTGACCCGGCCGTCGGAGGCGTCCGCGAGGTCGTGCAGACCGGTGCGGGCCTCGCCGCGAACGGTGCCGACGACGTGCCAGCCGCGGCGCGCGTACTCGGCGGCGAGGCCGAGGCCCAGGGTGCGGGAGGCACCGGCGATCAGAGCGGTCGGGGCTGTGCCGCTCATGCGTCCACCGCCGGCCTGAGGACCTCCTCGCACCAGGTGCGGAAGGTGGTGGGGCTCGCGGTGTCCGGGGTGCGCCGCACACCGTTGTCGAGGCCCTCGCCCTTGGCGCGCATCATCGCGACATAGCCCTCGACGAGGGCTTGTCCCGTGCCGTGGCTCTGGAGCGCGGCGCGGAAGTCCTCCAGGGACTGCCGGCGGTAGCGGATCGGGCGGTCGAGGACCTCGCTCATGATGCGGGCCAGGTCTGCGGCACATAGGTCCTCCGGGCCGAGTACGGGCACCTCGCCGGTGCCGGTCCAGCTGCGGTCGGTCAGCAGCCGGGCCCCGGCTGCGGCGATGTCGCGGGTGCTGGCGACGGGGGCCTTGAGGTCGGCGGGGACGGTGTCGGTGAAGACGCCGTCGTCACGGATCGAGGCGGTCTGGCGCAGCAGGTTCTCCATGAAGCTGGGGTTGGCCAGGGCCCGGAGGGCAACGCCGCTTGCCGCGATCAGGTCGTCCATCGCGAGGGAGGCGGTGACCAGCCCGGCGTGGTCGGCGACGGGGGTGCCGCGGCCGAGCGCGGAGACGCTGACGACGTGGCCGACGCCGTGGGCGGCGAAGGCTTTGGCGGCGGGGCGGGTGAAGTCGGCGTAGACAGCGTCCAGGGTGGGCGCCTGGCGGTTGGGCGGGGCGACCCAGAAGACGGCGTCGGCGCCGGCGAGGGCGCGGTCGAGCACGGCGGGGTCGCCGTGCGAGCCGGTGACGGCGTCGACGCGGTCGCGGACCGCGTCGGGGAGCCGGGCGGGGTCGCGGACGACGACACGGACCGGCTCGTCGGTCCGGTCCAGGAGGCCGCGCAGCAGCGAGCTGCCGATACTTCCGGTGGGAGTGGTGACTACGATCATGCCTTCGAGTCTCGGCCCGGACGTTTCGGGCGTCCAATACCCTTTGCCCCCGCTCGATACCCTGAGGGCATGAGTCTCGATCTGCGCAAGCTCCGCTACTTCGTCGCGCTGGCCGAGCACGGCAACTTCGGGCGGGCAGCGCAGCAGTTGTTCATCGCCCAGCCGGTGCTCAGCCGGCAGATCAGGGCGTTCGAGCAGGAGTTGGGGTGCACGCTGCTCAACCGGACGACGCGCCGGGTGGAGCTGACGGCGGCCGGGCATCAGCTGCACGAGGAGGCGAAGGGCATCCTGGCGGCGGTGGAGGCCGGGCTGCGGCGCGTCCGGGACGCCGACCGAGGCGTGCGGCGGCTGATGGTCGCCTTCTCCCCCGGGCTGCACGTCTCGGAGGCGATCCGGGCCTTCGGGGAGCACCATCCGGAAGTGGAGATCGACGTCGTCCCGGCGCACTGGTGGGAGAAGGACCTCCCGCTGCGCGACGGCCGCGCCCAGGTCGGCTTCCTGCGCCGCCCCTTCGACGACACGGGGCTGTCCACCGTCCCGATCGGCAGAGAACCCCGGGTGGCCTGCCTCCCGACCAGCCATCACCTGGCGAGCCGTCACGTACTGACCCTGGCCGACCTGGAGGGCGAGCCGGTCCTGGACACCCCGACCCGCCGCCGCACCACCTCCGCGGAGGAGAAGTTCGAGCTGATCGCCTCCGGCCACGGCATCGCCCTGGTCCCACTGAGCGTCGCCCGCACCTACTCCCGCCCCGACCTGACCCACATCCCGGTCACCGACGTACCCTCCGAGGAAACCTGCCTGGTGGCCCCCACCACCACCCGCGAACCACTGGTCCTGGCCTTCCTGGACATCGCCACCACGGCGCTCCGTAGCGCCCGGAGCCTGTCTCCTTGACGAGGAACCCTCCCCGCCGAACGGGTACTCGTACTGATACTCGTACTCGTACGACATCGACCTCTCGGGCGGGATCCTGGCGGACTACGAGCGGCGCCCCGGGCCTTCCTTCGGGGCGTCCTGCCTGGTGTGGACGGTCTTGTCGACACCGGCCACCACGAGATCCTGCCGGCGAACGAGTTCCTCACGCAGATGGACCGTCACCCCGGACGGGACTGGCGTCGCCAACCGAGCACGGGCCTCAGGTGGACCGGCTGGCGTCGGCGTCCTGCCACCTGCGGGTCCGGACGAGCCCTGCGCTGCCTGATCCGAGCTCGACGTCGGCCGTCTCGTGGCGGTGCCCAAGTCCCAGCGGATCGAGTCCCTGGCCGGCATCCGGCGCATCGACGAGCTGCTCATCGGCGAGGCACCCGACGACGTCTGGCAGACCCTGTCCTGCGGCGACGCGGCCAAGGGCCCACGCGTCGACGACCGGGCGTGGCCCAACTGCCCGCGGACCTCGTCCACGACCCGGGCCCGACGAAGAAGAACAGAGAGCACCGGTGCTCACTTCTCGCAGTCGGGCCACGTCGCCACGAGTGTTCGCAGATCTGGAAAGCGGGGACCGGAGACCGTCTCCCGGGTGGGTTCGCCGTCGATCCGGCACACGTGCTCGGGGGCGCCGTCGCCGGTGTCGAACAGACAGCACACTCCTCCGCTGTCGGCGGTGAGGTCGGTGAACGTCTTCCTGATGGTGGCCGACCGCGCGAACAAGCGGCTCATCCTCGACGTCGCTGCCCAGCACTCCACCGACGTGTAGCCGGGGTGCAGAAGGGACTCGAACCGGATCGTCGCGTAGATGTACCCGATCTGGACGCGCCCGTCCGCCTCGGGTTCACGGCCGTTCGTCTGCGCGTACTCACGCAGTGCGTCATCGACATCGAACATGAGAGACATGTCGAGCTCGAGCGTGCTGCTCGTGGAGCAGTCGACCGGCTCGCTCTTGAAACCGGACGTGAACGGGAGGACGATCCGGTCACCGCCGGGCAGGGTGATCTCAAGCGGCGGTACGGCACGTGCCGGTGGCGCCAGTTCGGCGAGTTCGGCCAACGCCCTCGCGACGTTCCGAGCACGAAGACAGATGTCGTAGCCGTAGACCAGCCCCACGTTTCCCCCTGTCCCCGATCGAACCGCACCCTCTCACGCCCCGCCCCGTGGGCGCTCGTCGGTTTGAGGAGCGTTTCGGAATGAGGTCCGCAGGCAGCGGAGGCGGCTGAGGCCGTCGGCCGGTTCGAGCAGGGCCGTGGACTCCGTGGACGCCGTGGGCGCCTCGGTCCTAACGCAGCGCGGCGGCGACCAGGCCGTCGAGAGCCTCGCGCCGTACTTCGCCGCCGTTCACCAGCCGATCGAAGACCAGTCCGTCGATGCAGGTCAGCAGAGTGTGCGTGCGGTTCTCGACGTCCGTGACGCCGTGCGCGGTGAGGAACAGCCGGACGGCTTCGCGGCCGGCGTTCTCGCGGGGCACGAGGATCTCCCGCAGCTCCGGGTCGCGCACGCTCTCGACGGCGCAGGCATGGCGGGCGAGCGAACGGCGGCGGCCCTCACCGGTGAGCCGCTGTCGGGTGAGCAGCATCATGCCGTCCACCAGCTCCTCGACGGTGCGCAGGGGCAGAAGCTCTTCCGCCATCGTGTGAAGTTCCGCCTGGTCACGTTGGACCAGGCGGGTGACGAGTCCGGTCAGCAGCGCAGCACGGGTGCGGAAGTAGGCCGAGGTGGTGCCGGGCGGCATGGCGGATTTCCGGTCGACCGCGCGGTGGGTCAGGCCGCGCATCCCTTCGTCGACGAGCACGTCGAGAGCCGCGTCTGCCAGAAGGGTGCGCCGATCGGAAGCCATGCCCCCTTTCTACACCCGTAGAGACTCGGGATAAGGTGGGTTTCTACAGATGTAGAAAATAAGGGGGTCCGGCATGGGGAACACGGCAGTGGTGGTCGGAGGGGGCATCGGCGGGCTGGCCGCCGCGATCGGTCTGTACCGCATCGGATGGGCCGTGACGGTCCTTGAGCGTGCGTCCCTGCGTGAGGACGCGGGGGCAGGCATTTCACTGGCCGCCAACGGCCTGCGGGCACTGGACGAACTCGGCGTCGGCAAGGCCGTTCGGGAGGCGTCACAAGGCCAGTACAGCGGCGGCACGCGGACACCCCGGGGCGGCCGGCTGACCCGGCTGGACGGCTCGGCGCTGGAGAAGGCGGTGGGCACGCCGATCACGGGCATCCCCCGCTCCGCCCTGCACCGCATCCTCCGCGACTGTCTGCCCGCCGCATCACTGGTGATCGGCTCGGAGGTGGCCGGGGTCGAGCAGGCCGGCCCCGGGACGGTTCAGGTCGACTGCGGCGCCACGGTCCTGAACGCCGATCTGGTGGTGGCGGCCGACGGTATCGGCAGCAACGTCCGCAGCCGTCTCTTCCCGGACCATCCCGGCCCGGTCCACAGCGGCTCGACGGTGCTGCGCGCCATCACCGAGCACGCGGTCGACCTGCGCACCGACTTCGAGCTGACCTGGGGCCGAGGGTCGGAGTTCGGGCACATCGCCTTCCTGGACGGGCGGGCCGAGTGGCACGCCGTCCTCAGCCACCCTGCCGGAACCCGGTTCGCCGACCCACTGGCCGAAGTGCGCCGACGGTTCCACACCTGGCACGACCCGATCCCCGCGCTGCTCGACGCGACCCGGCCCGCGGCCGTGCTGCATCACGACGTCAGCGAACTCCGCACGCCGCTCCCCGCATACGCGGTCGGTCGGATCGCGCTGCTCGGCGACGCGGCCCATGCGATGACCCCCAACCTCGGACAGGGTGCCTGCCAGGCACTGGAGGACGCGGTCACCCTGGCCGCCGCCCTCGGCGCCGAGTCCACCGTCGAGACGGCGCTCGCCCGCTACGACGCCGTGCGCCGGCCCCGCAGCCAGGCCGTCGCACGGGCTGCCCGGCAGGCCGGGAGAATGGGCCAGCAGCTTTCCCACCCACTGGCCGTCACCCTGCGGAACACGGCGATGCGACTGACACCGTCCCGGGTCGCCACACGTATGATCCTGCGCCATCACGCCTGGGTCCCGCCGTCGCTGCACTGATCCGGTTCGTGCCCGCCACCTCACCACCGGACATCTCGCGGACCACCGGACATCTTCCGGGCCACGTCGCGCTCGCCGCCGAATCCGGCGGCCCGCTGCACTGCGAAGGGCTGCCTCGCCGCCGCCGTCGGACACGTCGCCGTCCTGGTGGGCCCGCCCTCACTCGGAGCTCTCCGCCAGCAGGCCGGACTGTGCAACGCCGTGTGCGCGGTTCTGATACTCGTGGTGGCCGCGTCCTTCGCCACACCCGCCGCCCGCACGGTAAGCGTCACGCGCAGTCCCGCCTGGTAGAGGGCGACGTCGTGGCTGAGAGGCCGACCGCCCCCGGATTCCTCCTCCTCCGGCCGGCGGCCGGGCAGTTGCCTCCGGAGGGTTCTGACCGGGTCAGTGCTGCGGGTCGCCGCCGAACATGGCGACGGCCTCGCGGCCCTTGGCCTGGTTCTCGGCGACGCAGGGGCGCAGTTCGGCTTCGTAGGCGGCGAAGGCCGCGCGGTGGTCGCCGTCGGCGGCGGTCAGGTGCCGCGCGAGGCAGTGGGCGCCGATCAGGGCCTGGGAGGTGCCCATGCCCGCGGTCGGGGCGGCGCAGTAGCCGGCGTCGCCGAGCACGGCGATGCGTCCGGCCGACCAGTGCTCCAGCTGGACCTGGCAGGTCGAGGCGAAGTAGAAGTCCTCGGCGTCCGCCATGGCCGCGAGGAGGCGGGGACTTCCCACTTGCCGCCGTACGCTCCTTCCCGCTGCCGCCCGCTCACTGCGACCGGCCCCGCCGTGCCCGATCCCACCGCATCCGGCCCCGCCGTGGCGGCTGCCGCCACCTCCCGCCCGTCACGCCGGACCGCACCCCGGCCACTCCTCCCCACGAACAGGCGAATCCCGTGACACCACGCCAAGCCGCCACCACCCCCCACCGCACCGGCCTGCTCGGCAACGACGACCCGCGCGAACGTGACCGCCTGGAGACCGTCCAGCGCAGCGCGGACACGTTCACCACAGACATCGTCGAGGGCCTTCCCGTCCAGGTCGCGGCCTGGCCGTCGCCCGCTTCGGGGCCATGACGGCGATCTCGTTCGGGGCTCGCGCGTCCTGGGGTGCCGCTGGGTACTGGGCGCTGACGCCGGGTCAGCCCACGCGGGCGCCGGTCCAGCCGTTGCCGAGCAGGTCGAAGACCCGGTCGAGGGCGGTGCCGGGATCGCGGGACCCGCGGACGAGAACGGGTGCCTCCAGGGCGAAGTGGGCCAGCGCCCGGCAGCCCGGGTCGTCGGTGGGCAGTCCGGCGTCGTCGGCGATCGCCGCGGCCAGGGCGTGCTCGTGTCGCAGCCACATCCGGCGGGCGTACTCACGCAGCGCCGGGGTGGTGTCGATCAGGCGCAGGAAGTCGTCGAACCGGGGGTCGGCGTGGACCCGCCGGGAGTGTTCGCCCTGCAGCATCCGGTGCAGTGCCTGCGGGACGGACTGGCCGGCGGGGCGCTCGCGGACTGCTGCGACCAGGGCCGCCTCGCGGTTCGCGTCCTGGTCGAAGACCAGCGCCTCCTTGCCGTCGGGGAAGTGCTTGAAGAGCGTCGTCACCGAGACGTCGGCCGCGTCGGCGATCTCGCGCACCCCGACCTCGTCGTAGCCCCGCTCGGCGAACAGCCGCAGTGCCGCGTCCGCAAGGGCCTGGCGGGTGGCTGCCTTCTTGCGCTCTCGGCGCCCCATCTCGGTCACCCGCTCACCTTACCCCGTAAGTGCATCGAATTAGAAAGTTGAGCTGTTACGCTTTTTGAGCGGTTGCACCTAGCCTGGTGCTGTCGCGACCCGTTCGCGATCCGCGCCACCCGAGGGGAAGGTCCCGATGACGAACAGCACACCCCGGATCTGCATAGTCGGCGGCGGACCCGCCGGCCTCACCTGCGCCCGCGTCCTGCAAGGGCACGGCATCGAGGTCACCGTGTACGACGCCGACGACGCCGTGGACTCCCGCGACTCCGGCGGCACGCTCGACCTGCACGCCGACTCCGGGCAGATCGCCCTCGCGGACGCCAGGCTGCTCGACGCCTTCATGGCACTGGCCCGGCCGGAGGGGCAGGCCATGACCCGCCGCGACCACCATGGCGCGGTCCTGGCGGAGTTCACCCCCGGCCCCGGCGACGAGGCCGCCCCGGAGATCGACCGCGGCCGGCTGCGCCGCCTTCTCTTCGACCACCTGCGGCCCGGCACCGTCCGCTGGGGCCACCGGCTCGTCCGCGCGACCCCGCTCGGCCACGGCGGACACCGCCTGGAGTTCGCGGGCGGCACCTCCGTGGAGGCCGACCTGGTGATCGGCGCCGACGGGGCGTGGTCGAAGGTCCGACCCCTGGTCAGCGACGCCACCCCACAGCACCTTGGGGTCTGCTTCCTGGACGCCCGGTTCGACGAGGTCGACTCCCGCCACCCCGAGGTCGCCGGGATCGTGGGCTCCGGCCACATGTTCTCCAACGACAACAACGGCCGCGCAGTGATCCTGCAGCGCAACGGCGACGGCGTGGTCCGCGGCTACATCGCGTTCCGCGCCGCACCGGACTGGCACGTCGGGGCCGGCGTGGACCTCACCGACCGGCAAAGCATCCGCTCCCACCTGGCCCGGGAGTTCGGCCACTGGTCGGCGGACATGCGCGCGCTGATCATCCGCAACGACGGCGACTACGTGCCGCGCTCCTTCTGGGCGCTGCCCGCCCCGCTCACCTGGGAGCACTCCCCCGGGGTCACACTGATCGGCGACGCGGCCCACCTGATGGCGCCCTTCGGCGGTCACGGCGCCAACCTCGCGATGCTGGACGGCGCGGAACTCGCACACGCCATCAGCCAGGCGGCCTGTCTCGACGAGGGGGCCGCCCGCTACGAGTCGGACATGTTCGCCCGCTCCGGAGAGCTCGCCGTGAACTCGAACGAGGCACTGGTGCAGTTCTTCGCCACCACCGACACGCCCGACCTGCCGCCGGACCCCGAGCAGGAGCACCGGGACTACCTCGCCCGGGCGGAGGCCTACCGACAGGAACGGGCCCGCCGGGCGGGCGAGCGCACCGGGGCTTAGGGCTCGTAAAGAATCAACGCGTTGCTTCACGGTCTCTGCGTCGTTGGTGTGGTATGCGCATACCGAGCGAGGTTCG
>NZ_MLYN01000112.1:0-11457 GCF_001866675.1 Streptomyces sp. MUSC 14 | reverse complement strand
CCACAGGACGTTCCACACCATCAGGACCATGGCCAAAAGCACGTCCAGCCCGATCAGCTGAGTCGGCCTCAGCCTCCTGGCGAAGGACGCCATGTCATGCCTCACCATCATGCCTCGCACGCATCCGACCCTAGCCAGGAGAGTGATCATCCGCCTCTGTCCAGAGACAGAGATCAGCCGGTCGTCCCGTGGCCAGATCCGCGGAGCGGGCACCCTCGGCCAGGGTCGGCCGCATGGACCTCTCCCGGACGCCCGCCCGCCGATGGCTTTCCCCTGTGCCCTGGGGCTTCGCCCTGCTCGCCGCCGCGTCGTCCCTGACCTGCGGAGCCGATCACGCGGTGAACACCTGGGCATCGACCGACCTGGCCAACATGGATGATCACCCCGTGGAAGCACTCATCGCCTCCGCCTTCCTGTTCGGCACCGATCCCTGGGCCTGTCTGCGCGGCATCGCCCTTGCCGGGGCCGTACTGGCGTTTCTCGTCGTCCGGTTCGGCAACATGCGGGCGGTCGCGCTGATCGCGGCCGGCCAAGTCCTCGGCACACTGGTGAGCGAAGGGCTGCTGGCAGCGCGGATCGCGGCGGGCCAAGCAGACCCGGCGCTGCGTGCGACGCTGGACGTCGGCCCGTCCTACGTGATCGTCTCGGCCCTGGCCGCCGTGGTGGCAGCGGGGGCCAGGCGGTGGCACCGATGGACCGCGCTGGCCGCGCTCGCGGTGCGCGCACCGCACATCACGAGTGGCCTGACCACGCTGGGGGTCACTCCCGTCGGCCACGTGACAGCACTGTTCACCGGCATGCTGCTGGCATGGGGTCTGCGGTCGTCCGACGCCCGCCACCGCTGCCTGCGCCGACTGACGTTACGTGCAGCGCCGCTTCAGACCGAACCTGGCGCCCTCGCCCCCGTATCAGGCCCGGATGCCGAGGATGTCGCGGGTGCCGTCCACGGTCACCGCCATCACCACGTAGACGGGACGGTTCGCGACCTGCCCGTCCCCGGTCTTGACGTTGATGGCGTCCATGAACAGGACCCGGGTAGACGCGGTCGAGGGGTCGGTTCTGCCGTTCGGCCGTGCCGTCCATGACTTTGGGCTGTTGTCTTTCCGATCTCGAGTGGTGTCCGTCGAACGGGGGCTCGATCGGGTGATTGCGGCCGGTGCCGGGCATGGGAACAGGGCCTCTTGGTAGCTCGGAGGGTGTCTGCGCCAATTCGTCTGCCAGGAGTTTCAATGACTGGGCCAAGCCGCCTGCGCGATCGGCGGGGCGGAGGTGAAGACCCTGTCGTCGCGCAGAGCCCGATCGGCCACGAACGCGAGTACCGGGCCACCCTCGCCGAGGGACCGGCCGCACAGATCGTCTCCACGCGGCGAGGGGACTGACACATCCCAAGCCGCGTCGGACGCGGCCGTGTTCCTCCCCTCGTCCTTGTCGTCCCGCCGGTCATGTTTTCTGCACGAAGTGCGCCGGAAAGCCGCCGAGGTTCCATGGACAACGTGGCACTTGTGGGCAGTTCGCCCTGAATGCTGTTTATGGTCTGACACCTCAGCACACAGGGGGAAACATCATCGGTACTGCGGTCGTGATCTGCGTCACGTCTCGCTGCGGAGGGGGCACTTCCGCGGCGAAGGGCGAATGATTCCCCGCTGTGCATGTGCCGTACACGTTGCGCATGTGCGCCATTGCCTGACCTTGGCCGAGCAAATGAGATGTAGTCAAGAAAAAAAGGGCGCTAGCGGTCGCCATGGAGCGGTACCTTCCGGTAATTCGCGGAAGATCAAGTCGCTTGAAGGGTCTCGGGTTCCGGCATACGTTCGGGTGGTCTTCCGGATCGCCGGGGGATATTTCCGGATTCAGGAGGTTCAGAGATGAACGCCGAGCAGATCACTGAGGTTGAGGTCGAGGTCGACGAACTGGCCGAGGAGTTCGGCATGACGGTTTCGGGTGTGGCCTACTACGCCCCGGCCGTCTGATCTTGATCGGACGACTCGTCCGTCTTGACTGAGACGGACTTCCGATGGCCGCAGGGGGGCGCCCTCCTGCGGCCATCGGCACTTGGCACCGCGTCACAGCGCACCACAGGATCAGGCAGAGGAGTTGTCGGTGGAGAAGTTTCTGCGCACCACGGTGCCTGTCGAACAGCTGACACCCATGGTCGAATTGCCGCCCAGCGCCTTCACTCCCGAGCCGGTGCCGCGCTCCCGTGAACTGCTGGCCTCGTACTTTGATCTGGAGAGCTCGGGCGGCCCGCTGCACGCCCAGTGCACGGCCGATGTCGGCCGCCGTCTGGTTGAGGGGCTGCCGGTGCCCGTCTACCAGATCGCTTCCCTGGGGCTGTTGCGGGAAGCCCTCAAGGCCGAGCAGCCCCGTGAGCTCAACCCGGAGGATCCGCGGGATGTGCCCGAGACGGCGCGGTCCAAGAGCTGGTGGCAGCTGTGCGGCATGATCGACGGTTGGCATGGCCTGAGCGCGGCCGACCGTTCCCGGGTCGTGACCTCACTGGCCAAACTCGGCTTCTGGAAGACCGTGGCCCAGCTCGTCCGGGCCGACACCCCAGGCGGCGACTGTCTGGACTCGCTGCGGTTGACCTACTTCCGGCACAATGCCGACGCACAGCTCGCCCCCGACGCGAAGACCGCGGCCGCGGCGTTTGTGCGGGCACGCGGCGTGATGGAGACCATCGCCCAGCGCGAGGACTTCCCCGCGCCCGTACGCTTCGGCGCTGCTGCCCACATGATCGTCCTGTGTGCCAAGGGCGACCGGGAGAAGGCGTTGGCGGCCATGCGGCACTGGCGGCAGGCCGCCGACGAAATGGCGCGCCAGGCGGAAGAACCGATGGAGGCGCTGCACACCTCCATCTACTGGCGCGGCGTCGCCTTCATCCCGTTCTTCGAGGGCGATCACGCTGAGGTGAAGCGGCAGCTGGAACTCGCCGAGCAATACGCCCTGGAGGCGGTGAAGACAGCGGATCCGGACAGCGCGCCGCTGGCACGGGAGAATGTCCACCCCGTGCTGGAGACCTCCGGGCGTTCGGCGAAAGCCCGCGGTGATCTCGCGGCCGCGGAGCGGTTCTACCGTCGCATGGCCGAGTGGGATCCGCTGGACGCAAAGGTGCACGTGCGGCTGGGGGACTTCCTCAGGGGGGAGCAGCGCACCGCCGAGGCTCGCGATGTGTACCGGACGGCGGCGCGCCTGGGCGCCCCCTACGCCGCTTACGCGCACTGCCAAGCGGCGCGCTGCTCCATCGAGCTGGGCGAGAGCCAGGATGCCCACGCACCGCTGGTGGCCTCCGCCACTTTGGACCGGCGTGCTCTGTCGCCGCTGATCCTCCTGCGGGATCTCTGCACCACTGCCGCACTGTCCCCGCTGAAGGCGTGGGCCGTGAGCGAGTTGGGTGCCCGGATGCAGGCGGCCCGTTGAGCACGGACCCGAACCCGCTGCTGACAACGCCGGGAGTGACCGGCACACCGTACGGCATCCAACCGTTCGCCGCGATCCGCCCCGAGCACTATCTGCCAGCGCTGGAGGCTGTCCTCTCACAGCGGGAGGCACGCGTCCGGGCCATCGCGCAGAACCCCGATCCGCCCGGTTTCGCCAACACCGTCGAGGCGCTTGAGCTGTCGGGCGGTCAGCTGCAGTACCTGCACGACGCGTTCACCCATCAGGTCACCGCCGGAGGCTGTGCGGAGCTGGCCGCGGTGGAGCAGGACTTCGCCGTGCGGCTGTCGCGTCACGAGGGGCGCATCGTGCGCAACCGGCAGCTGGCCACCCGTATCGAAGCCGTCTACGCGCAGCGGGGCGAGCTGGATGCCCAGCCCGCTGCGCTCGTCGAGTTCTGGCGGCGCCGGCTGCACCGGGCCGGGGCCATGCTGGACTCCGTCACCGCCCGGGAACTGGGCGCCGTCAACCGGGAGTTGTCGCGCGCGTGCGCGGCCTATCGGCAGGAGTTGATCCGCGGCGCCGAAAAGCACGCGCTGCTGCTGGAGGACGCCGATGCGCTGCATGGGCTGCCGGCCGACCAGGTGGCGGCCGCCGCTCGTGCGGCCCGGCGTTCCGGCCAGTCCGCGGGCCGGTATGTGCTGTCGTTGGTGTCGTCCACCAGCCAGCCTGCCCTGGCCCAGCTCACAGACCGTGCCATGCGTCGGTCGCTGCTGGAGCACGCGCTGCAGCGGGGCGCGGACAACGAGGACCGGGCCGGGCAGATCGCGCGGCTGCGGGCGCGGCAGGCCCGTCTTCTGGGCCATGCGACGTTCGCGGCCTACGCCACGCAGGAACAGACGGCAGCAAGCCCCGAGGCAGTGGAGGACATGTTCCACCGCCTGGCCGCACCGCTCATCCGCGCGGCCGCCGAGGAGCGCAGGCGGCTGGAGGCCGCAGCCGCGCACAGGATCGAGGCGTGGGACTGGGCGTACTACACGGCCCGGACGACAGGTGACGGCGGCGGGCCGGCGCCGCAGGAACTGCGGGAGTACTTCGCGCTGGACGCGGTCCTGGCCGACGGGCTCTTCGACAGCGCCCGGCTGCTGTACGGGCTGACGTTCACCGAGCGGGCCGACATCACCGCCCACCACCCCGCGGCCCGGATCTTCGAGGTCACCGACAAGCACGATCGGCCCATAGGGCTCTACCTGATCGACACGTACGCCCGGCAGGGCAAGCGGGGCGGTGCGTGGACGGGGATCCTGCGGCCCCAGGCCCATGCCACCGGTGCCCGGCCCATCGTGGTGAACACCTTCAACCTCACCGCCCCCGGCCCGGGCCAGCCGTGCCTGCTGAATCCTGCCGAAGTCGTCACACTGTTCCATGAGTTCGGGCACGCGCTGCACGCCCTGCTCTCGGATGTGTCCTATCCGGCCCACTCGGCCCCTGGCGTGCCGCGGGATTTCTCCGAAGCCCCCGCCCAAGTCCACGAGACGTGGGCATTCCACCCCACGCTGCTTGCCCGCTATGCCCGACACCATGCCACCCGACGCCCCCTGCCCGACGAGTGGATCAAACACCTGGGGGCGGGACAGGCCCCGGGCGGAGTGCATATGCTCGTGGAGATCCTCGGCGCGGCCGTGGTGGACTGGGCCTGGCACACCCGGCCAGCAGATGCGCGAGATGCCTGGGATGCTGCCGCGATCGAGGAGCAAGCCGTAGCCCGCTGGGGCCTGGACACTGTGCCCGAGATCCCGCCCCGCTACCGTTCGGGCTACTTCGACCACGTCTTCCACGGACCCTACGGCGCCGGCTTCTACGCCTATTTGTGGTCGGAGATCATCGCCGCAGACATCGCCGACACGCTCGACCAGCACGGTGGTCTCACCCGCGAGAACGGCGAGCGGCTGCGTCGGCTGCTCTGCGCGGGCGGGGCACGTGACGCGATGGCGATGTTCACAGAACTGACCGGCCACGACCAACCCCGCATCGAACCGTTCCTGCGCCGGCGTGGCCTGTAAACCCACCTCCACCCGACCTCTCCGAAAGGCAGGACACGCGCGTGAGCTCCACCGACTTCCTCGGCGGCGAACTGGCCCTTGCTCACAAGGACGATCCCGTCCTGGATGCCTACACCGCCAAACTGCGCGCTTCCGTCCCCAAGGTCGTCAAGCGGCTGGGCCAGCTCGGCGGGGAGGAGACCCAGAACGAGCTGACATTGTGGTCCGAGCGGTTCGCCGCGCTGGACGACGCCGACGCCCGGCGGGTGGTGTCCCACCCGATGTTCTCCTACCTGTGGCGGCAGCTGATGCTCGCGGCCCAGCGCAAGGACGGCGAGTTCATCCGCACCTGGTCGCGGCACTTCGGGCGCATGGTGATCCTGCCGTACCTGCTCGGACCCGGCCGGCGCCCCGGGGCGGTTGAACTCGACCTGCCGGAACCGGCGACCGAACTACGCTTTCCCGGCCGACGCCACCACCTGCTCTTCGACGCGGCCGTGGCGCAGATCGTGATCGCCGAGGACGGGGACGGGGCGATCCGCAAGGGCATCGTGAGCGTGCCCGCCACGTACCTGCTGGGCGACGGCGACGACCGGCTGGGCCACACCCTGCGCACGCGACGCCCGATGATCAGCGGCACCGGCATAGAGATCGACAACACCGATCCCTGGATCGCCCGCCACTTCGCCTCGATGAACTCGCACGAACCCCAGCCCGGGTACCCGCGCTCCGATCTCGCCGTGCGCGAGATCAGCCCGCAGGACGTCGACCACATCTCCCAGGCGTTCGCCCTCATCGAGGACGCCTGGCCCGAGCTCGCCGCGGAGATCCACGCCTACACACGCCTGTTCGTGCCCTACGCCTCTGAATTCCACTCCTCCTTCACCGAGGCCATCCTGATGGGCGCGGTGTTCCTGTCCGAAGCGGTCCAGCCGTTCGACGCCCTGCACCACACAGCCGAGCACCTGCTGCACGAGAACTCCCACCTGCGGCTCATGCTGCTTCTGGAGCTCGACCCCCTGGTGACGGTCGCCGAAGGAGCCACCTTCAACTCACCCGTGCGCAAGGACGCCCGCCCGCTATGGGGCATGCTGATGGCCGTCCACGCCTTCGCCCGCATTACCGCCTTCCACCGCCGCGCGTACGAGAAGACCGGACACACCATCCACCGGGAACTCCAGCTCAAGAACGCCGGCCTGCTGAAGAACGGTTTGGACGAGATCGAGAGCGAGCCGTCGGCACAGTTCACCGCGGCGGGCTCAATCTTGTGGGCGCAGATGCGCGCGGAGATCGCGAGGGCTGTCTGATGGCCGACACAGTGGATACGACACGGCAGGCAGCGGGGTTCCGGGAACTGCTGGCGAACGGCCCGGTCCGGCTGCTCGTCATCTGTTCCCTGATCAACTCCGTGGGTTTCTTCGCGATGATGCCCTTCCTCGCGCTCTACCTCGCGGACCTCACCACGCTTCCCCCCGCGGCGATCGGCGCGTTCACCGGATCCGTCGCCCTGGTGGGAGCGATCGGCGCCCTTGTCGGCGGCACGATGACCGACCGGGCAGGGGCAGATATCCTGCTGCGCGCGGGATTCGCCCTCTACACACTGCTGAGCGCGGCGCTCGCACTGGTCACGCTGCCCGCCGTGGTCCTCCCGCTGATCGTCTGCCTGGGTGGGGCCCTGATGCTGGTGGGTCCGTCCCTGAAGAAGCTCATGAGCCTCGCGGCCGGAGAAGGCGGAGACCTGGTGTTCCGCATGCGGTTCATGACTTTGTCCACCGGTGCCGCCCTGGGCCCCCTCCTGGGCGCGGCCGCCTACAACATGTCCCATCGCGCCCTGTTCGGTGCCTCCGCCGTGCTGTTCGCCCTCTGCCTGACCCTGGTCCACGCCCGGCGTCAAAGTCTGAAGGCGTTGGACGTACAGACACAGCGCACGCACCGGCAGCGCTGGATATGGGTCCAGGCGCTCCACGACAGGCGGTTCCGCCTGGTCCTGGCCTCCTCAGTGCTGATCACCCTGGTCTTCTCCCAGTTCGAATCCACCTTCACCCTCTATCTGAAGGACGAGTCCGGCTCCAGCGCTCCCACCTTGTTCGCCGCCTTGTTCGCCGCCCACGCCGTGCTCGCCTTCCTCTACCAGTGGCCCGCCGCCACGCTCGCCCGCCGCATGGCACTGCCGGCGCAAGCTGCATGGGGCTGCGCCGGATTCGCCGTCGCCTTCCTCTGCTGGGGTACCTCCCACGGGGGCCTCGCCCTCCTGCTCACCGGCGTGGTTGCCTGGACGGTCGGCGAAGCGATCCTCATGCCGATGGCCGACCTCATCACCCACCGGATCACCCCCGACGCGCAAAAAGGCACCTTCTTTGGCGCTCTGGAGCTTCGCTACCTGGGGTTCTCCACCGGCCCTGTGCTCGGCGGTGCGCTGCTCGACACCAGCCAGTGGACCTACTTCGGCGTGATGGCGGCGGTGTCGTTCGCGGCCTGGCCGCTGCTGCGCGCCCGCGCGTTGCGTCCGGAGGCCGGCTGACGCTTGCCCAGCCCCACAGGACATCTGCGGCTCTGCGCGCGGCGGCTGGCCGGTCTGCCACCGGCACATCACCGTCATCACCACCACGACCGGGACCGGCCCGGAAGGGTTCACCTGCCAGTCCTTCACCCCATTATCCCTGGACCCGGTGCCGATCTCCTTCAACGTCTCCCGCACTTCGCGCACCTGGCCCCGCATACAGGAAGCAGAAACCTTCTGCGTGAACCTGCTCGCCGCACACCAGGAACCCGTCGCCCGGGCCTTTGCCACCCAAGGAACCGCACGGTTCGACGGCGTGGACTACACCTGCGAAGACGGCAACGGCGCCCCACGCCCGGCAGAAGCCGCAGCCTGGCCGGATGCCACCATCGAGGACACCCACGGCGGCGGAGACCACCTGATCGTCATTGGCCGGGTCACCGCAGCCCTCACAGCGGCAATGAAAACGTCCTGCTATTCCATCAGGGCGTGTACGCCAAGCCGGAGGTTCCGGTCGGGCCTCACCAGCTGCCGGGCCCACCAGCACGCCGCGGGAGTCTTCGTCTGGGGGTTCTGGGGCGTACGGGCGGGCTCTTGGGCCCGGGAACGGCGGTCTACCGAGGTGCGTCGCGATACGCGGCGGTCGCGCGGATCTCGACAAGGAGTCCGGGACTGGCGAGGCCGCTGACCCCGATGATCGTCCAGGTCGGGTAGGGCGCTTTGACGAGGCGCTGTTTGGCCTCGATGAAGCCGGGCAGGTGCTGGCGGATATCGACGTGGTAGCTGGTGACGTCGACGAGGGCGGAGGCGTCGAGGTTCTCCAGCCGAAGGATCTCCTCGATCTTCAGGATGGCGGTCTCGGTCTGCTCTTCGATGGTGTCCGGGATGGTTCCGTCGGCGCGGCGACCGATCGTTCCGGCGATGAACAATAGACCGTGCGCGCGGACCGCGGCGGAATAGCCGAAGCCTGCGAAGGCGCTGGCGGTTTGCCCGAAGACCGGATTGTCCTCGGCGACCTCGACGGTGTGGACGGTCATTGCGGTTGTTCCTTTTCCTTGTTGGCGGGGTCGTGGAGCCCGTGAAGTCAGTTGCCCCAGCGCGACGAACGGCAGACGTGTTCCAGCCGGGTCCGGCCGAAGGTCTCGCGTTCGCGGAGGAATTCGCCGGGGATCGCGTACCGGGGTGCGTTCTTCGGGTTTCTCACGGCCTGCGCGACGATCGCGTCAGTGAGTGAGCGGACCATGTCCAGCCGGGGATAGGCGGCGTGCACAGCGTCGGCCTGCTCGTCGGTGACGGCGTCGACGTGGTCTGCGCCCAGTGGGCCGCCGAAGTCGAGGGCGACGCCTTCGCGGACGAGTACACACAGCGTGCCGCGGCGTTCCGCGATGCCCGGGGAGGTGTGCAGGGCGATGGCCTGCCAGACCTGGTCAGCGTCGGCTGCGGGCACTGCGTGGTCGATCAGGAATGCGGCGGCCCGGTCGGCGCCTTCGACCTCGAACCGCTGGCTGTGCGGGCCGTCCGAGGCCACGCCGAGGTCGTGCATCGCGCACGCGGCGAACAACAGGTCGTCGTGGTAGTCGTGGCCGACGGTCAGGCCGAGGCGCCCGGCAACCAGCCGGGCGAACAGATAGCTGCGGATGCTGTGGTTGAAGACAGACGGCGTTTCCACCGGTCGGATGAGGTTCAAGACGGCCTCGGCAAGCGGTGTGCCGGGCAGCGTGATCGGGTCGGCGGTCGCCTCGTGAGTACGTCCGGTCATGTCTTCAGCCTGGCCGCGACCGCCCTGACCTGGCGAGAGGCAAAATTTCCTAACTTCGTTAGAATCTTGCCATGACAGTGCACCGAGTCGCGGTCCTGGCGCTGGACGGGGTCACCCCACTCGACCTGGCGATCCCGACGCAGATCTTCACCACCCGGCCGGAAACCCGCTACGAGACGACCCTGTGCGCGCTGGAGGCGAAGGTGGCCACCACCGCGGGCTTCGCACTGGTCGCCGACGGGGGCCTGGAACAGGTGCGCACCGCCGACACCGTGATCGTGCCGGGATTCGAACCAATCCTCCCGTTGCCCGACACCGTGCTCGACACACTGAGCGAAGCTCGCGACCGAGGCAAGCGTGTGGTGTCGATCTGCACGGGCGCGTTCGCGCTGGCCGCAGCAGGCGTACTGAACGGGCTGCACGCCACGACCCACTGGAAGCACATCGACGAGTTCGAGCGGGGCTTCCCGGCTGTCACGGTCGACCGCGACGTGCTCTACGTCGACGAGGGCGACGTGCTCACCTCGGCCGGGGTGTGCTGCGGCATCGACCTGTGCCTGCACATCGTACGCCGCGACCTGGGAGCCGAGGTGGCCAACCAGATCGCCCGCGGTCTGGTCGCCGCCCCCCACCGAGACGGCGGGCAGGCCCAGTACGTACCGGCTCCCGTCGCGGTGGCCGGTCAGGCGTCGCTGTCCGGTACCCGTGGATGGGCCCTGCACCGGCTCGGCGAGCCACTCACCCTGCGCGTGCTTGCCCGGCACGCGGGCCTCTCGCAGCGCACCTTCATGCGCCGGTTCAGCGAGGAGACGGGCACGACCCCGTTGCAGTGGCTGCTCAACGCCCGGCTCGGCAGGGCGCGGGAACTGCTGGAAACCACAGACCGCTCGGTGGAACAGGTGGCGCGGGACTGCGGGCTGGGCACGGCAGCCAACCTGCGGCTGCACTTCCGGCGCGCACTGGACACCACCCCCACTGCCTACCGCCGCACCTTCACACGCTCGACGTCGCCGGCAGTCCCGCGCTCAGACTGAGAACGGCCACCACGACACCCATGGGTTCCGGAAGCGGGCCGCTGCCGTCCAAGTTGCCGAGCAGACAAGGAGAAGCGTCGAACCCGAGCCTCACGAGAACGTGCTCGTCCTCGTGTCGCAGTGAGGTCTCCGGCCTGGTCCGGGCGGCGAGACCGCAGCGGGCAGTAGCTGCCGGAGTCGTCGGCGGGCTCAAGCAGACCGCCATGAACGTCGGGTCGACCCTCGGTATCGCCGTCGCGGCCAGCACGAGCAGGACGCCAGTCCCGGCGTTTGGTTCCACCCTGCTGATCCTGGCCGGAATCGCTGTCCTCGGCCTGCTGTCCGCGTCGCTGCTCCCCTCTGGGCGCACGGTTGACCATGCAGGACGCGGCACCACTGGCCAGGTCCCCCCGATAACCGCACCGTTGACCGTTCGGTGCACGTCGCCTAGTACAGACCCAACAAATCTCTGCTTGCACACTCCGTCGATCAAGGCACCTGATGGGACGTAACTCGCCTGGCAGAGTGGCAGATGCCTTGATCGCCTCCCGCCTGACTTACAGGCCGGAGGTGTGCCTATTACACAAAGGGGGCCGTTCGATGGCTATTGGCATGACAAAGGTCGCGGTGACAGGACTGGGCGCCACGACACCTCTCGGCGGTGACGTTTCCTCGACCTGGAGCGGACTGCTAGTAGGACTCCGTTAGGTCTGTGTGGCGACCTTGTTCAGGGGCACGGTGAGTGTGTGGACGCACATGAAGTGAACC